>JAUIME010000683.1 GCA_030433195.1 bacterium | reverse complement strand
ACGAGGTGCTCGCATTCCTCGACCGCGTCGCGGCCCGCGAGCCCGACAGCGCGCCCTCACGACGCAACGCGAGGCTCGCGCGGCACTTCCGCATGCGTAGCGAGTGATCGAGGACGACTCTCGCCGGCACCCCCGGGGCCGCCGTGGCGGGCCGACGCCGCCCGTTCGAGCCCTCGACGCACGGTTTCGGCCCGTCGACGCGGAAAGTAAACTGTCGGGTTTGGCGCCGAGGCGCGTGGATTTGTCGTCTCTTCCGGTTTGGCCCGTCCGTTCGACGGGCCCCCGGACGCGACCGCGCGGCGCACGACCGATCGAGTCGTAAGGAGAGTGCATGGGCTTTCGAGCGAACGAAGTCGAAGAGATCCTGTCGCGCACCGTCGAGATGATCGTCGATCACCTCCGCCGATCGTGCGAGGCCGACGCTCCCGTCTCGGACCGCCTCGATCCGCAAGCGCTGCACGATTCGATCGACTTCGACCTCCCGCACGAGGGTGTCGATCTCGCCGCGCTCGAACCCGTCATCCGCGGCTACCTCGAGCACGCGACGCGCACGTCCCACCCGCGCTTCTTGAACCAACTGTTCAGCGGCCACGACATTCCCGGCATCATCGGCGAGTTCGTCGCGAGCGCCAGCAACACCTCGATGTACACCTACGAAGTCGCTCCCGTCGCCACGCTCATGGAGCAGGAGCTCTTGCGCACGATGCGCGGGATGGTCGGCTTCGACGAGGGCGAGGGCATCCTCGTCCCGGGCGGCAGCAACGCGAACATGGTCGCGATGCTCATGGCGCGACAGCGGCACAGCGCCGACTCGAAGCGCCTCGGACTGGGCGATACACGCTACGACGCCTTCGTCTCCGATCAGGCGCACTACTCGTTCCTCATGGGCGCGAACGTGCTCGGGATCGGGACCGACGCGGTCATCCCGATCGAATCCGACGCGACGGGCCGCATGATCCCCGAGAAGCTCGAGGCCGCGATCGAGCGAAGCCGCATCGCGGGCCGCACACCGTTCTTCGTCGCCGCGACCGCGGGCACGACCGTGCTCGGCGCCTTCGATCCGATTGCCGAGTGCACGAAGATCGCGCGGCGCCACGGACTTTGGATGCACGTCGACGGAGCGTGGGGCGCCCCGGTGCTGTTCAGCCGACGACATCGCGCGCTGATCGACGGATGCGCCGACGCCGACTCGTTCGCGTGGGACGCGCACAAGCTCATGGGCGTGCCGCTCACATGCACGGCGATCCTGCTTCGCGAGAGCGGTCAGCTCGCGCCGACGTGCGCGACCAGCGGCACCGACTACATCTACCACGACAACCCCAACGAGTCGTACGACCTGGGGCCGCTTTCGCTCGCTTGCGGCCGCAAGGTCGATTCGCTCAAGCTCTGGCTCGCGTGGAAGCACCACGGCGGCGCCGGATACGAGCGGCGCGTCGATCACTTGATGGAGCTCGCCGCGGCCGCTCGCCGTCACATCGACGCGCATCCGCACCTCGAACTGCAAGCCGAGCCGAGCTATCTCAACCTGTGCTTCCGCTACGCGCCACAGACCGACGCGAGCCATCGAGAAGTCGATCGCCTGAATCAGGCGATCCGCGACGATCTCGCCGATTCGGGCAGCGCGCTCGTGAACTACGCGTTGATCGGGGACCGCGTGACGATCCGTCTCGTGCTACCGAACCCCGAGCTCACGGAATCGCTCGTCACGGAGCTCCTGAACGAAGTCGCCACGATCGGTCGCCGCCTCGAGGCCGAGGGAGCGTGGCTCGACGATTCGGTGAAGACGGCCGTCTGACGGTTCGAGCCCGACAAAACGAAGAGAAACCCGACGAGGCCAACAAGGAGTTCGCGATGTTCCCGAGACCTGCCTGGATTCAAACGCTCGCCGTGATCGTGCTCGTGCTTCCGCTGGCGGGCTGCCAGCTCTTCCAACGTGGCGACGATCGCTCGGGGCCCTACGTCCTCGCGCGCAACGATGGCAACGACACGTACCTGTTCACGGCCACGATCGCCGAAGGCGGCAAGGACGGGAAGGCGAACCGATCTCGTTCCGAGACGATTCGACTCGATCCGGGCATGGAGTGGAAGTACGAAGTTACAGCCAAGCGCATGGTACGCATCCGCTGCGACATCGCCTCGTTCGATTCGTACGACGCGAGCGCGGTCTCCGACGATACGACCGTTGCCGGCAAGCAGCCCGTCGTCGTGGGCAACATCGGGAGCACCGACATCTCGTGCACCGCGACGATCGTCGCGGAAGAAGACACCGACGCGACACGACCGCTGTGGGCGCGAACCTTCGTTCTGCCTCCCCAACGTCGAGGCAAGCTCGGCTACGAGAACACCGTCCCGTACTCCGTGGAGCTCTTCTTCTACGAGTGACGCGCAGCGATCTCCGAGGCTCGAGCTCGAACGCGCACCGGTCAGGTCAGGCCGAGCTCGGTCTTGAGCTGCGTGCACCAGGCCGCGATGCGATCGTCGGTCATCTCGGGCTCGGTGTCTTCGTCGAGACACAGGCCGCAGAACTTGCCGTCGATGATCGCTTTCGACTCGAAGTGGTCGTAGCCCTCGGTCTCGATGAAGCCGATGCCGCCGGTAGCCCCACGCTCGAGTAGCTTTTCGTAGATGATGCCCATCGCGTCCTGGTAGGTATCGGGGTAGCCGCCCACGTCGCCGAGGCCGAAGAACACGACGCGCGTTCCCGTGAGATCGATCGAGTCGAGCTGCGGGAACATCGTGTCCCAGTCGGCTTGGAGCTCGCCGATGTTCCAGGTGGGGACGCCGAGGATGAGCACGTCGTAGCCGACGAGCCCTTCGACGCCCGAGTCACGGATCGACTCGAAACTCGCGAGGTGCTCGGGGCCCAGGGTGTCGCGAATCTTCTGGGCGGCCTCTTCGGTGTTACCCGAAGTGGAGCCGTAGAACAGGCCGATGCGCATGGGGAAGGACCGATCGTAGCGGGCCTGGCCGGCAGCAGACGTTGCGACGGCGGGTAGGCGGCCGGATCTTCGAGCCACCGGGCCGGGGTCGCGAGACGCGCGGCAAGGCGTGTTCGTATCGAGGACGCGGCACCACCCCTCGGGTGGGCGCGTGCGAGCCAGCGGAATACCAAATCTCACCCGGCAGCCTCCTACCGACCCTCGCCCGGAACCCCGAACAGCGCCCCAAAGCATTTGCGAGAAATGACTTAGGTCGCTCGCGCGATCCCCGCTGAAGAAATCCACGATCGGATGTCCTCTCGGCG
>JAUIME010000682.1 GCA_030433195.1 bacterium | reverse complement strand
GCGCGGCGTTCACGTCGTCGTCGGGACGCCCGGGCGCGTCATGGATCACATGCGTCGATCGACGCTCGCGCTCGACGAGCTGTCGGCGCTCGTGCTCGATGAAGCCGACGAGATGCTGAACATGGGTTTCCTCGAAGACGTGCAGTGGATCGTCGAGCATGCTCCCGAAGAGCGGCAGACCGCGTTGTTCTCGGCGACGATGCCGACCGCGATCCGTACGATCGCGCGCCGCGCGCTGCGTGACCCGCACGAGGTGAAGGTCGCGGCGAAAACCGTGACGCTCGAAGCCGTGCGACAGGAGTACTGGCAGGTCGACGGCATCCACAAGACGAACGCGCTCGTGCGCCTCCTCGACGCGAGCGACTTCGACGCCGCGGTCGTGTTCGTGCGTACGAAGAGCGCCACGCTCGGTCTCGCCGAGAAGCTCGCGGCACGGGGCCACGCGTGCTCGGCGCTCAACGGCGACATGACGCAGCAACTGCGCGAACGCACCGTCGAGCAGCTTCGGGACGGACGCCTCGACGTTCTCGTCGCCACGGACGTGGCCTACGACGTGCCGCACGATGCCGAACAGTACGTCCATCGTATCGGACGCACGGGGCGCGCCGGGCGCGAAGGCCACGCGATCCTGTTCGTGACGCCGCGCGAGCGCGGCATGCTGCGCGCGATCGAACGCATGACACGCCAGAAGATCGAACGCATCGCGCTGCCGACGGCCGCGTCGATCGCGGATCGACGTATCGAACAGTTCAAGCAGCGCGTGGTCGACACGATCGAACGCGAAGACCTCGACTTCTTCCGCGATCTCGTCGACGCGATGCGCACCGAGCACGGCGTGAGCACCGGTGAGGCGGCGGCGGCGCTCGCGTTCCTCGCGCAGCGCGATCGTCCCATCCAGCCGCCGCGACGAGGCAACGACCGCGGACGCGGCGACAAGCGCATCGCGATCTCGATCGAACGGCGCTCCGCCGTGCGAGCGCGGGATGCGGTCGAGCCGAGCCCGGCCGGGAAGGCTCCGCCTACGCGAGCCCCGAAGGCGTCGCCCGCGTCGCCCCCGAAGGCCGGCAAGCCGCGTCCCGAGAGCCCCGTGTCGACGTCGAAGGGTGCGCCCGATCGGCCGCACCGCGACAAGCCGCAACGTGAAACGCCCGTGCGTGGTCCGCGTCCGGCGCCGCCCGGCATGGTGCGGTACCGAGTCGCCGTGGGCAGCGAGCACGGTGTGAAGCGTCGCGACATCGTCGGGGCGATCGCGAACGAGACGGGCATCGACCGCGAGTTCATCGGGCAAGTCCGCATCGAGACCGAATCGAGCACCGTGGATCTTCCCGATGGCATGCCGAAGGAGATCTTCCGGCACTTGCAGCGGGTCCGCATCCGGCACCTCTCGCTCGACATCCGTCGCGAGGGGACCGGGAAGGCGCGCGGCTCGCGAGCCGAGCCGGCCCGCGAGCGAGGCGGGTATCGCGGTGCGCACAAGGGAGCGCACAAGCCTGAGGGCGGGCCGAAGGGCGCGAATCGCGGAGCTCATCGCGGTCGAACCGGCAAGCCGCGCGGCTCGAAGCCGGGCGCGACCTCACGGCGCCGCGGCTGAGCGATCGCCGGAAAAGCGATCTCCCGAAAAACGACGCACAAGCGCTCCAACACCGAGACGGTAGGGGCGTATCAGTCCCGATTGATTACAATTGTAATTGGTTTGCTCGCGCCGTCCGTCGCGTGATCGGGCGTCTCGGCAGCGATCGGGATCTGTGTGGTCAAGTTCAAGGGGGATCCAAGGATGAGCTCGACAGGACGAGGGGCGGGGCCGTGGTTGGCGGCGGTCGGCTTGCTGGCGCTGATCGGTATCGGGTGGGTGTTGTTCGGCCGATCCGAGCCTGATTCGGTCACGCCGCGAGGCCCGGGAGATGCCGCCGTGGGGGCGGCCGCGGCCGAGGAGCCCGTGGCGTCCGAAGCGGAGTCGGCCGCACGCGGACCGGCGAAAGCCAGCGAGACGCCGGTCGACAAGAAGACACTCGCCACTGACGACGCCCCTGCGGCCGCGGCCCCGAAGACGCCGGTCGCGACCTCCGCCGCAAAGTCGAGCGGGATCGTCCGCGGCCGCGTCGTCGATGGCGCGGGTGAACCCGTGGCCGGCGTCGAGGTGACCCCGTCGCTGGCGGGCCTCGCGATCCTCGAGGGCATCGTGACCGAGGCGCCCGATCCCGTGACGACCGACGGGGCCGGTGCGTTCGAGTTCGACCTCGGGCTCGCGGCTGCGTTTTCGCTCGAGTTCGAGCATCCGGACTACGCGCCGCGTAAGCGAGGTGCGGTGCGCGGGCGATCCGAGGAGGTCGTCGAGCTCGAGGACATCGCGCTGGCGCGCGGCGGCAGCGTGAGCGGCCGCGTCGTCGACGAATCCGGCGCGCCCGTCGAAGGAGCCGAGCTGTGGATGGCCGAGCACCACGGGTTCGAGTTCTCGGTGCGAACGGCCGCCCCGGGCGGCGAGCCCGACGCGATCAGCGCGGCGGACGGTTCGTTCACGATCGATCACATCGTGCCGGGGATGGCGACGCTGCACGCGAAGCGGCAAGGCTTCGCGCCGGGCGAGCGCTCGCCCCTCACGATCGCGGAAGCGAAGCCGCTCGAAGGCGTCGAGGTCGTACTGCCGCCGGGGCATGCGATCGCCGGACGCGTGCTCGGGCCGGACGGGGCACCCGTCGCGGGCGCGACGGTGGCCGCGCGGTCGGGCGAGTTCGGAATGATCGACGTGTCCGGCCTCGACGACCTCGGTCTCGGGCATCTCGAGAACGCGGTCGAGACGAGCGTCGACGGTTCGTTCCGCATCGACAGTTTGGCTGAAGGCAGCTACCGCTTGATCGCGAAAGCCGAGAGCTTCGCGAGCGCATCCGAGTCCGGCGTGAAGAGCGGTGCGGACGACGTCGAGCTGCGCCTTCGCGCGACGGGGTCGATCCGCGGACGCGTACTCGCCGCGAAGGATGGCGCGCCCGTTCCGTCGTTCCGGATCGCGCTGCAGCGTGCCGGCGGTTCGGGGATGGCCTTCCGAATCGGAGGCGCGGGCTCGAATGACGTGTTCGGTCCCGAGTCGTTCTCGAGCGCCGACGGGACGTACGTGCTCGAAGGCGTGAACCCCGGCAGCTATCGCGTCGTCGCGCGCGCCGAGGGGTTTGCCGACGCGGTCGCGGGCACCGTGAACGTCGCGCCGGGACGCGAGGCGTCGGCGCCTGACGCTCGGCTCGCGCCGGGTGGGC
>JAUIME010000681.1 GCA_030433195.1 bacterium | reverse complement strand
GAAGTAGCGCGTATCGATGCGATACCCGCCGTCGCCGTCGAATCGCACGAGCTTTCGAAAGGCGTCGACGTAGCGATCGGATCCGTAGGGCGCGAGCCCCATCACCTTGCCCTCGTCCGAGAGAGGGCGAAATCCGAGGTACTGCGTGACGGCTTCGTAGACCTTGCCGATCGAGTGGGGATACGAAACGTTCCGCACGGGCCGGATCCCCTCCGGCCCGGCGATCGCGGCACACGTGGTCGTCCACTCCCCCGTGCCGTCGATCGACAGCACCGCAGCTCGCTCGAAGGGCGACGGACAGAACGCACTGTATGCGTGCGCCAGGTGATGTTTCACGAAGTGGAAGTCCGCGCGGAACCCCGCGCGCTTCATGCGCCGCGGCAGGCCCGCGAACTCGCGCCAAATCCCGGGCTGGGCTTTCGCGTAATGCCACGAGCGTGGGAGGTGGCGCAGGAAATGGAGCCCGAAGGACGCGAGGCCTGACCACGGGTTCCAATAGAACGCCAAGTGATCGACCGCATCCGCATCGATCCCCTCGGCCTCCAAGACGAACGGGATCGCGAGATCGGGAAACCCGTAGTGGTGCTTGCGGCGGGAGAGTCGTTCTTCCTCGACGGCCCATCGGACCTGGCCATCGCGCACCAACGCGACACTCGCGTCGTGCGTGCTGTTGAACCCCAAAACGAACATTCGGCTCCGACGTGTCGCTCGCCGGCCCCCGTGGGATCGTTCGAGACCGATCCGGTATCGCGCTCGCCACGAGCATTAGACACGACGCGATCCCACCGAGTCAAGCGCGACGGAGACGAGCCGTGCCGGACCGAGAGGACAACTCTCACAACCAGCCCTGGTTCCAAAGCACGTCGCCGAGGTTGAGGTCGCCCTCGGACTGTCCGCCGAACCCGCCGCCATCTTGACGAGACTGGGAACGAGGCTCCGAGCGAGGCTCGCTCTGGTCGACGTATCCGCCGCCACCGCCGCCCGCATCGTCGCGGCCGCCGATGAACTGGAAGTTTTCGCAGACGACGCGCAGCTTGCTTCGCTTCTCGCCGTTCGGCGTCTCCCAGCTGCTGAAATCGAGTCGCCCTTCGATGAAGACCTGGCGCCCCTTCGAAAGATACTCGTTCATGACTTCCGCCTGACGGGCCCAGGCCGTGACGTCGACGAAGCAGGTCTGCTCCTTGCGCTCGCCGCTCTGGTCCTTGTACGTACGATTCACGGCGAGCCCGAACTCGACGACCGCGCTCCCCGAAGGCGTGTAACGCATCTCGGGATCGCGCGTGAGTCGCCCCATCAAGAGCACGCGGTTCAGATTGGCCATGGCTCATCCCCCTCGAGTTTCATCGGACTGAAGTTCGTATCGTGACGCAACGGAGGCGTCGGGTCGTATCGCACCCGGTCCTCCGAAGCCCTTACTATGCCTTTCTCCCGCCGTGGCGCCACTCCAAAATGCCCGTTCGGCCTCGCCCCGCCACGCCCGTCTTGTCGCCCGCTCCCGGCACCGATACAATGCGTTCCCGCGAGGCCCGCTGCACGGCGGTCGGCGAGCCTCGGTCCCGCGCCCGGCGGTTCCGGGCGCACTCCGCAGCGCCACCCGCCCCGTATCGGGAGTTCCAGCCCGCGAACGCGAGACCAGGAGAATCCATGAGCTGGGAAGGCAGCGAACGACGGCGACACCCACGAGTACGAGGCGACTTCGGCCTCGCGATCCACGGCCCCGATTCATCTGCCAAGTTCGAGATCAAGGACATCTCGGCCTCTGGAATTTGTTGTATCGCGGACTCCGAACTCGACGAGATGGCGCTCGTTCAGCTCGAGCTGCTCCTCGACGACGACCCCGTGCGATGTCGCGGCGCCGTCGTGCGATGCGAGCCCCTGCCCGACTCGAAGCATCCTCGCTACGAAGTCGCCGTGTTCTTCACCGAGATCGACGATGACGACCGCGACCGCATCGTCGACTACGTGGAACGCCAGCTCGAGACGGCCTGAGAGCCGAGCCGTACCCACGAACCACGTCTCTGAGACGGATCTCCTCGAACGGGGTTACGCGCTTTCTCGCGAATCGTCGTCTCCGCACCTTCGTGCGAGCAAGACGCGCTCGATGCCGGCGTAGTCCGCAATCACTCGTCGCTCGTCGTATCCGTCGAGCCAATCGAGCGATGCCGGGTCACCGACGGCCACCGATCCGCTGAGCTCGAAGCCGAGCCATCCCCCGCTCGCGAGACGCGTGCGTGCCGCCCGCGCGATCGCACGATGAGCCGCGAACGCGTCATCTCCGCTGCACAACGCCAGGGCCGGCTCGTAGTCGCGAACGTCGCGCGGCAGCGCGGACATTTCCGAAGCGAGGATGTACGGCGGGTTCGAGACCACGAGGTCGAACCTTGCCGACGCTTCGCGCGTGTCTTCGCGCGTCGTCGCGAACGCCTCGAGCCAATCCGACGCGACGAGATCGAGGCGATGCCGAACCCCGAGACGCACCGCATTGTTCGACGCGACGCCCAGGGCCCCGACGCTGCGGTCGACCGCGATCATCCGCAAGCCCGGCCGCCGATACAACAACGCGATGGCGATCGCACCGCTCCCGGTGCCGAGATCGATCCCGCACACGACGGGTCGGGCGTCGCGACTCGGCAAGCACGTCGCGGCCGCCTCGACGAGATGTTCGGTCTCGGGACGCGGGACGAGCACGCGCGCGTCCACTCGAAGCCGCAAGCCCGCGAACTCGCGCTCGCCGAGAAGGTACGCGACGGGCTCACCGGCAGCCCGTCGGGACGTGAGCGCGCGCAATTGCTCGAGCGGCCCCGGATCCACCGCCCGATCGGGAGCGACGAGAAGGTCGATACGACGAATGCCGAGCGCTCGACTCGCGAGCAGCTCGGCATCCAGTCGGTACGATTCGATCGAGCCCGCGCGCAGCCTCTCGGCCGCCTCGCGTACCGCATCGCGGACTCGCATGTTTCCTCCCGTGTCTCGCCGCGCGGGGCGCGGCTTACTTGCCGCCCTTGCGCTGCGCAGCGCGAGCTTGCTTCTGCGCTTCCTTCTTCTTGCTCTGCGCCTTGGCTCCCGAGAAGACCGAGACGACGAGGAACACGAGCATGAAGACGGCCCCGAGCAGCATGAAGACGAAGCCCGGGCCGATCACGGTGCCGAGCTCGGTGAGACCTTCCTTGAAGTCGGCCGAGAACACCTTGCCGAACGTCTCACCGTTCTCGCGCAGCACCGAGAGCAGCTTCGCGACGACGAAGC
>JAUIME010000680.1 GCA_030433195.1 bacterium | reverse complement strand
GGGTGAGCGCACGCTGATCCCGATGCGCGAGCTCGACCGAGGCACCGACATCGACGTATCCGGCGTGATCGACCTCGACTACGGAGCCGCGTATGCGGTCTCGGCCGTGCGACTCGAGGCCGACGGACCGATTCTCCTCGAGGCGTCGTGCGGCGACTCGTTCCGGCTTTGGTGGAATGGTGTCGTCGCCGCAGAAGCCGATCGGATCCGCGGTGACGAGGCGGTTCGTTTCCGCGTGGTCGTGCCGGGTCGCGCCGGTTGGAATCGCGTCGTGATCAAGCTTGCCGGCGTCGGGGCGCCGGACTTCGCGCTCCGGCTCCACGACGGGCAGGGCGCCGCGATCGACGTGGACTGCCCGCGGGAAGCGCTCGACGACGCGCTCGCGAGCGAGGTCGTCGCGGGAGTCGACTCGCCGCGTCCATTCGACGATCTGCTGGCGTTGTGTGTCGCAGCGCGCGCGCAGGGGTCCGAGGGCGGAGGCCTTGCCGCGACAACACCCGAAGCCCGCGCGGCCACGCACAGCCTCGAAGCGCTCATGCGACTCGGCCGCGGCGAGATCCGAGAGTCGTTGGCGTGCTACGAGCGCGCGGTCGCGGTTCTTCCGCAGTCGCCGCAGGTCTTGCGAGGGCTCGCTCGGGCGTCAGGCCGCACGGGACATCTCCCGGAGACTTGGCAGCGCAATCAAGCGCGCGCGATCTACCGGCGCATCGTCGAGCTCGCACCTGACTGCGTTCCCGCGCGCCTGTGGCTCGCGATCGACCAGCATCGCCAAGGCGATACCCCGGCCGCGTTCGACGCACTTCTCGAAGTCGCCAAGATCGCACCGAACGATGCCGAGGTCGAACAACTGCTCGCGGCGCTGTGTGCTGCGAACGACTGGGAACACGAGCGAAGCGTCCACCTGGAGCGGGCGCGAGCGCTGGCACCCGACGATCCCGACGTCTTGCTCGATCTCGCCGAATGGCACGAGCAGAAGGGACGCAAGCGCCGCGCCGTCGAACTCCTCGAGCGCTGTCTCGACGCCGACGCCGAGCAACCCGCGGTCGTGCAGCGATTGACGCGCCTCGAGCTCGAGCTCGGCGAACGCGATTCGGCGCTCGCACGCGTGCGTCGCCATTTCGAGGAGCGTCCGTTCGATGCCAACGCGCATCTGACCTACGCACGCTTCCTCGAAGAGCTCGACCGGCACGACGAAGCCGTCGCCATCTTGTCGGCCGCGATCGACGCCTTTCCGGCGAACCGGCGCTTTCTCGAGGCGCTCGGAGAGATTTGCGAAGCGCGCGGGGAGACCGACGCCGCAATAAGGTGGTACACGCGGCTCGTCGAGGCACGGCCCGACGCGCACGCGGCGCGCGAAGCGCTCGTGCGGCTCGGGGCGCTGCCGCCCGATCCCTACTTCGACGAATTCCGACTCGCCACCGAACCGATCCTCGAAGCGGCTGCCGGGCGCGATTACTCGCGCGAGTATCCCCGTGCCGCGAGCGTCGCGCTTCTCGACGACCTCGTGCTGCGGTTCTATCCGGACGGCAGCTCGCGCCTCATCACGCATCAGATCTTCTTGGTCTTGAACGATGAAGGCGTAGAACAGCACGGGACGATGCGTCCGCGCGGGACGCTCCTCGAGCTGCACACGATCCTGCCCGACGGCACGCGCCTCGAACCGATCTCGCTCGGAACCGGCGAGTACACGATGCCCGGGCTCGCGGTCGGATCCTGTGTCGAGTGGCGCTACGAAGAGCGACTTCCGAGTCTCGCCGGCAGCCCCGTGCGCATGGCGCCGTACTACTTCCAAGACGTCGGCATGACGATGCCGTTCTTGCGCAGTCGCTACGTCGTCATCGAACCGCAGGGCTTGCGTCTCGAGCAGATGCGGTTGAACTACGACGACGAGCCGCAGGTGATCGAGCGCGGCGACGATCGCATCACGATCTACGACGTGATCGGGCTCGGTCAGCTCAAGCCCGAACCCGGCATGCCCGACCCCGTCGACAACGTACCGCAGGTGCTCCTCGTCGAGCCGCGCGACTGGAAGGAGATCCACCAAGAGATCCTGCTGCGCGGGAAGGTCGCGGTCACGAACGAAGTCGCCCGGGCCGCGCGCGAGTGGACCGTGGGCATCGCAGGGCAGTCGGCGCAGGCGCGCGCGGTGTACGAGCGTGTCAACGATTGGGTGCGCGTCGCGACGAACGCGTCCCCGACGCAGACACTCCTCGAGCGGCGGGGCAGTCGGCTCCCGCTCTACATGACGATGCTCGAGGCGCTCGGTATCGAGTACGACTTCGCGCAAGCGCGTCGCAGCCCCGAGCTCGATCTCGAGGATCCGAAGTGGCACTGGCTACGCAGCGGCTTGTTCCCGAATTCCCTTATCCGCGTGCGCCCCGACGATGGGCCGGCGACGTGGGTGGTGATGGGGCCGCGCAATCAGCCCTACGGCGACATCCCGGCGAATCTCCACGGCGGGCCCGTGTTCGTCGCCGATGGGGGCGAGGGCACGATCGAGTATCTGCCGCTGGCTCCCGCCGAAGAGGACATCCTCACGCGCAGCGAGGTCGACATCTACCCCGAGGGCTTCGGGTACGAAGGGACGATCCGTCTACGATTCCCGAAAGGGATCGGCGCGTTCCTGAAGGAGCGGGTCGCGCAGATGAGCGACTCCGAGATCGAGGTCGTCAAGCAGAACATCGTGCGCGGCTACCTGCCGGGGAGCCGGCTCGTGGAGGGGGCGTTCGAGAACGTCGACACGCGCGAGGCGCCGCTCGTGTTCGCGGGGAAGGTCGTGGCGGACAGCCGCGCTGCGCCGGACGAGCGCAACATGCTCGCGTTCCGACTCAGCTTCGCGCCGATGGAGCTCGTGCAGTCGCTGTCGACGCCGGGCGAGCGCGAGCATCCGCTGCTCTTCGAGAACTTCGATCATCGAAGCGACCGCATGCGGATCCATCTAGGCGATGCGTACCGCGTGGTGACCGTACCGGGCGCGATCGACGTCGACCGCTTCCTCGGCGGCTACCGATTCGCGGCCCGGCAGATCGGCGACACGCTCGAGCTGCGCCGTGAAGTACGCTTCGGACCGAGCCGAATCTCGCCCGAAGACTATCCCGAGTTCATGCGCATCTGCCGCGAGATCGACGACCGCGAAGGCGACCGCGTCTGGCTCGTGCCCACGGCCGCACTCCCGAACGACGACGAAGCGAAGGATGAGGAATCCACCTCGAGCGACGCAACGGATGAGGGAGAGCGCTCGAAATGAGTGTCACTCGAGGGA
>JAUIME010000679.1 GCA_030433195.1 bacterium | reverse complement strand
GCATCGGAGACTCACGGCGCTTCGCCAACGGCCGCCGCGCCGCACGCTGCGCCCGACCGATGCGTCGGGAGCGAGCGCGGAGCCGCTCGAACGCATCGCGCAACGCATGATGCTGGCCGATCCCGCAGGGGCCCTCGAGATCGTCCGTGCCGAGGCCGTGCATCGCCCCGACGATCCTCTCCTCGATCATTGGGCGGGCATGGCTCATCACGCAGCGGGCGATCTGGCCCAAGCGCGAACGGCCTTCGAACGCGCGCTCGGACACGACCCGAACTTCCCCGAAGCCTGGTACCACTTGGGACTGATCGCGGTCGGTGAAGGCAATCCGGCCGTCGGACTGCAAGCTCTCGAACGCGCCCGCGGGCTCGGGCTCGAAGACGCCGCGATCCTCAACGATCTCGGGGTGCTCTACCTCGACGCCGGCGACGCGGAGAAGGCCGAACGCAGCATTCGCCGAGCCTTGGAAGCCGCTCCGAACGATCCCGATGCGGTCTACAACCTCGGGATGCTGTGGATGCGGCAGGGCAAGAAAGACGATGCGCGGCAGTGGGCCGAATCGGTGCTCGCGGCGGATCCCGTCAATCCGGGTGCGCGATCGCTGCTCGAGGAGTCGTCCGCTACGACGATGTGACGATCACATCGAACAGTCGAGCCGCTTGCCTTCCTTGTTGGCATACGGCCGGTAGTGGTCGATCGTCTTCTGGATGCGTCGTGCTTCGCCCATCTGGGCGCGCAGCGCTTCGCGCTGCTGTTCGACGGCCTCGACGAGCTGCACGTTCAGCGACTGAACGCGCGCAAGCAGCGATTGTTCGGCGTCGGTCAACGACTCGGGGAGCAGCGGATGCGACGCGTCCCGCATCGCCTGGTCGGTCGCCTGCAAGCGGCCCGTGATCTCGTCGGCCTGGGCCAGCGGATCGACCATCGATTCGATCTCGGCGGTGCGCGTGAGCTCGAGAATCTGCATGTAAACGACTTCGAGCTCTTCGAGCTGGTTCTTCTTGGTTTCCCAGATCGTCGCGAAGTCGGTCACGTCAGATGCCCCTCCGCTGCTGCAGCATTTCGTTCCATCCTTCTTTGAGGTCGCCGAGGACCCGAAGGACCTCATCGATCGGAGCGTGCTGCTTCTTGAGGCTGGCGTCGAGAAGCCGGTTGATCATGAATCGGTAGAGGCGCGCGAGGTTCTGCGAGATCTCCCGCCCCTGCTCCATGTCGAGCGCTCCGAGCAGTTCCCACACGATGCCCTGGGCACGGCTGATGGTCTCGCCGCATCGCGCCACGTCCTGGCGGTCGATCGCGGCCTTGGCCTGCAGCAAGTACGTCTCGAGCCCCTGGTACAGGTACCCGATGATCCGCTCCGGCGGTGCCGTGAGGATCTCCTGCTGTTTGTAGGCCTTGCCGATGTTGGAAGCGCCGGTCTTGTACATCGTATCGGTTCCTCGAAACGCGGGCTATCGCGCCAGCGAAGTTTGCAGGAAGGACAGCTGCGACTGCAGCGAGCCGATCGTCGACTCGAGAGACGCGTAACGCAAGGTCAGACTCTCTTCGTACACGTCGAGTCGGCGGGACGCGGCATCGATCTGGTCGTTCAGGTCGCTGATCGAGTCGTCGAATCCCTCGTCGCGCAGATCGAGAATGCCGTCGAGCTTCGTGAACTCGGCGATCGAGTCTTCGAGAGACTCGAGGATCGCTCCCCCGTCCTCGACGAACAGGTCGATGACCTGGTCGGCATCCTCTTCGATCGCGTCGGTCAGTTCGTCGCGATCGAGGCTGAGCGTACCCGTCGAAGTCGACGAGATTCCGATTGCGCCGAGACTGCCGAAGGTGTTGTCGTTCTCGACGGCCGAGGTCACGATCGACTGCAACTGCGAGCGCACCGACTGGACCGTGAAGTCACCGAAGAGCGAACCGCCGGCACCCGTCTCCTCGCTGTAGGAGAACTGCCGATTGATGAAGCTCTGGACTTCGTTGTAGGCATCCACGAACTCTTCGACGTTTTCGATGACGCCCTCGGTGTTGACGGCGACCGTGACGCGAGCGGTGTCGCTTTCGCTCTCGTGAACGTCGAGCAGGTTCAGCGTGACCCCCGTGATCGCATCGTCGATGAGATTCGTCGATCGCGAGATGTCGATGCCATTGACGGTGATTTCCGAGTTCTGCGCGAGCTGCTGACTCGTGATCGAGCTCGACAAGTCGACGTCTCCGGCCGTGTAGTCCGTGTAGTCGTAGGTCACGGCCGCGTCCTCGCCGCTGTCATCCGTCGTGAACACGAGGTTGTACGGCGTATCGCCGCCCGAGTTGACGATCGTGGCGGTCACGTCGAGGTCGAGGTTGTTGAATGCCGAGGCGAACTCGGTGAGGGTGTTGTTAGAGGAGTCGAGCGTCATCTCCACGGTTTCGTCACCGACGGTGAACCGGAGAGTCCCTGTGCCCAGGGTCTCCGTGGTCGTGTCCGTGAAGCCTTGGGCGACATCGACCTGCTGCTGGGCGAGCTGGCCGACGTTGAGCGTGAAAGTTCCCGCTTGAGAGCTTCCGTCCACGGTCGCACTGACCACGGATGAGTCACTACTCTCCGCCGTGAACGCCGAGAAGGCGCTCGACTTCTTGAAGTTTTCCGCGACTTCCTCGAGCTTCTCGAGAGACGCGCGGAGTTGATTCATGTCGGATCGCGACGTCGAGATCTGCGATCGGCGGTTTTCGAGAAGAGCGATGGGCCTGCGCTTGACACCTACGAGCGCATTGATGATCGCACTCGAGTCCAAGCCGGTCGCCAAGCCGCCGATCGAGATACCCATGATCCGTACTCCTTGTCCCGCGACCGAGTCACGGGGACGGACGCAGTCCCCTTCCGGCCACCGGTCGTCGCGGCCGGACTTGTTTCTTCGAAACCTCACGCGGCACGAGCCACGTCAAAGTGTAATCGTGCCCGCTCGAGTCGGACGAGGCCGACTCGAGCGAGAACGTGATTACCCTCCGATGAGCGACAGCGCGGTTTGCGGCTGCACGTTCGCCTGGGCGAGAACCGAGATACCGGCTTGCTGCATGATCGAGAGTCGAGTGAGCTGCGCCGTTTCTTCGGCGACGTCGACGTCTCGGATCTGCGATTCAGCCGCTTGAAGGTTCTCGACCTGCACGGCGAGGTTGTTCACGGTCGACTGCAAACGGTTCTGGTAGGCACCCAGCAGACCTCGAAGCTGCGTCACGGCCGAGATGGCCGCGTCGATGTTCGTGATCGCCGTGTTGTGGTCTCCACCCGAACCGATGTCGAG
>JAUIME010000678.1 GCA_030433195.1 bacterium | reverse complement strand
GTGGCGGGATGCGGTACTCGGTGCGCGCCGGCTCTTCACCGTTCGTCGGCGCCGTGACGCCGCCGCCGAGATCGTCGACGGACTCGCCTTCGGCGACGCGCGTGCAGAGCTTCGGCAAGATGTCTTCGCCCACGCCGTGCACGAACCAGCTCACGCCTTCGCAGTCGAGAAGCATCGCATCGGTGGCGACCGTGATGAGCTGCCCGCCGGCCGCGACGGGAAGCTCGCTGCCCGTTTCGCGCCGCCAAGTGAGGAACTGGCGCAGGCCCTCGATCTGGTAGAGGTAGAGTTCGGCCATCCACAGGCAGGCAATCGTCGAATCGGCGTGAAGTCGCGAGACCTCCTCGCGCCAGTCTTTGTCGAACAGCTCGTCGAAGACGACGACCTCGAAGCCCGCATCGGAGATGGCCTGTGCGACGGCGAGCGATTCGAGCGGAGCGCCGAGGCTCTGATCGACGGGACCCGGCGCGAGCGGCCGCGGAATGAAAAACAGCACGCGGCCCTTCTCCCCACCGCGATTCAATACTTGCATGGCGACGAACCGATTCGGTTGGATGGGTCGCGCGCGTTTCCCCTGCGTCGCGCGACGTGACACGTCGTGTCGTGCCGCCGAGTCTCGCCGTTGTCTCGTCTCGTGTCAAGAGATGGCCGGCGGTCCTCGACGCGATGCTTTCTTCGTGTTCGCGGGATGGTTATAATCAGCGAAGGCGGGCCCGGGGGTGAGGTCCGAAGATGCACCGCGAGCCCCATGTGAGGGTCGAGACAAACGCAGGGAAGGGCCGATCGGAAGCGATCGGCGGGGAGAGCCCGTGCGCGAGCACGGCAGTCGGCCGACTGCCGCGCCGAGCACCGGAGGATACCGCGATGCATTTCGGCTCGTTTCGTGTCGATGCGGGATTGATCGACGCGATGGCTCCCGAGGCGTACCTGCACTCCATCATTGACGATCCGAGCGAAAGCGACTTCCCGCCGATCGTGAGTGTCGAAGTTTCCAGCGTCTGCAACCTCCGCTGCCCGATCTGCCCTCATCCCACGATGGAACGCGCCAAGAATCACATGGACGCCGACCTCTTTCGTCGTGTCGTCGCCGAACTCGCGAACGAGCGGATCGCGTTGTTCCAACCCCAGGGCGTGGGCGAAACGTTCCTGCATCCCGACTGGCCCGAGCTTCTGCGCGAGGCGCGCGAGCGGATCGATGCGCCGATCCTCATGATCACGAACGGGACGTTGCTCTCCGACGAGCGGATCGATCAACTGCTCGCCTGTCCTCCCGACGGCATCATCGTCGGCCTCGACGGCGCTTCGGAGGAGGTCTACCGCGAGGTCCGATTCCCGGCCGTGCTCGAGAAGACCGAGGCCGCGGTGGCCAGGTTGCTCGAGCAGCGCGAGGCACGCGGGATCCGTCGGCCTCGCGTGTTCGTACGCGTGATCCGGACGTCGACGAATGCGGACGAGATCGAGACGATCCGCGCGCGCTGGGTACCGCGACTCACCGACACGGACGCGTTTCTCGTGAACGAGGCACACACCTGGGGCGGCAAGGTCGAAGATACCCGAGCTGCCGACGTCCCACCGTTGGATCCAACGCCCACGGGGGTCGTCTGCCGCATGCTCTCGAAGTCGTTGACCGTGTTGCAGAACGGCGACGTCACGCCGTGCTGTTACGACGTCGAGGGCGAGATGCGGCTCGGGAACGCGCGCGATTCTTCTCTGCGCGAGTTGTGGACGGGCGAGAAGCTCGCGCGCTATCGCCGATTGCACGCAGAGGGGAGGATCGACGAGATCCGCGCGTGCCGTGGCTGCGACGCGTTCGTGGCCGGGTCGTCGGACGCGCCGCAGTAGCTCACGTCGTCGTATCGGGTCCGTCGGCCGCTGCAGAATTCGCATCGTGTAGCGAGCGCGAGCGTCGGCGCGTGTTGCGCCAACGACGCACCGCGTCGGTCGTGTAGAGCGCGACCGCCGTCCAGATGAGCGCGAACGCGATCGCATGCGCAATGCCGAACGGCTCCCCGAAGACAGCCACCGCGAGCAGGAACTGTCCCGTCGGCGCAAAGTACTGCAAGATGCCGACCGTCGAATAGTCGAGTCGACGCGCGCCCGTGCTGAACAAGATCAACGGCGTCGCTGTCACCGCACCGGCCGCAATCAACAAAAGGTGCGTGCCCGCATCGACACTGCCGAACACGAGCTCGCCCGTCGATCCGAGGAACGTGAGATATCCGATCGCGAACGGCGCGAGGATCCACGTTTCGATGGCGACCCCCTGAACGGCCGTCGCGGCAACCTGCTTGCGCACGAGCCCGTACGTGCCGAACGAGAACGCGAGCCCGAGCGCAATCCACGGCGGTCGCCCGGCGTGAATCGTGAGCACCGATACGCCCACAGCCGCGATGCCGACCGCGATCCACTGCGCCCGCGCGAGACGCTCGCGGAGCAACAGGGTGCCGAGGACCACGTTCACGAGCGGATTGATGTAGTACCCGAGACTCGCTTCGAGCACGTGATCGTGATTGACCGCATAGACGAACAGATACCAGTTGAACGCGATGAGCGTCGTCGACGCCAACAGCGGCAGCAGCGTCCGTCGACTTCGGAAGATGCGCGCGAACGCGGCGCGATGCGATGCGCGCAGCAAGAGCGGCAACAACAAGGGCGCGCACCAAAGGACGCGATGCGCGAGCAACTCGTCCGGAGCCACGCTACGCACGGTCTTCCAATACAGCGGGGCCAAACCCCAGAAGACGAACGCGGCCGATGCGGCCGCGGCGCCGATCGCTTTGTCGTCGATGCGGGAGGAGATCAGGAAGCCCTCGGCATTGCGTCGCAGAGTCAGTGGGCGCGAAAGCCCGGAATCTACAACGCACCGCCGGGGATTGCACCCGCGGTTTCGACCCCGGGGCGGCGAGCCCGGCCACGGATGCAGCCGACAGCGCCGCCTGCGTCGCGAAGGTCCGAATACGCGTCCGCCGCGCGAACGAGTTCCAGACCGGCGCGCGGCTGCCCTCTCCGGAAACGCCGCGCATAATGGCGACTACCGATGAGCTTCCGCCGCGCGCGCGAACGGCTCTTCGTCGCCGCGGTGCCGTAGAGGATGTCGCCCGCCGATCGGGTAGTGTGTCCCACTCGGGCACTCGCGATTACGGCCTGAGATTCTGTAGAATCCGGGCCCCAAGGA
The DNA here is from genome assembly GCA_030433195.1 of bacterium. Taxonomy (GTDB): domain Bacteria; phylum Planctomycetota; class JACOTG01; order JACOTG01; family JAUIME01; genus JAUIME01. Next base: position 104 of record JAUIME010000678.1, on the reverse strand, counting down.
GGAACTCCCGAGAATGGCACCCGACCGCGAGCCCAAATCCGGCGACTCCATCGCCCAGAGCTTCCTCCTATTCCTGCTCGGCCTACTCCTCGGCACACCGTTCA
>JAUIME010000677.1 GCA_030433195.1 bacterium | reverse complement strand
AGCCCGACGACGAGCACGCACGCCGAGATCGCACCGAACGCCGCGATGATCCAGAACTGGTGTCGCTCGACGAACGAAGGCATCTGCTTCTCGTAGTACCGCATCGCGCCGGGGTGGACCGGAAACAGAGTCCGCTCGACCTCGAGAATCCTGCGGATGTTGAGGTTCGGGAACTTCTGTGCCAGCAGCGCGCGCCCTTCGAACAACGACTTCGTCAACTCGAAGACGAAAGCGCTGCCCAACCGGCGGCTGCATACGAGAAGCGCACGCGTGGTGAGCGTTTCGTAGTCGTCGGGCTGTGCCGCCCCGAAGAAGCCCGCGGGAATCGCGACGGCGACCGTTCCCGGAAGTCTCATCGCGAGGGCGGTGTTTCGCTCGAACGAAACGAGCCGGCAGGCCCCGGAGCTGATCGCCCTCATCACCTCTTCGTTGCCGAGGCCGGTAATGAAGAACGCGACGTCGCTTCTGCCCTCGACGACATCGTCCAAGGCCTCGCGATACCCGCCGTTGTGTTCGACCTGGTACTGCCCCGGCTCGAACCCGAGAGCGTCGAAGACCCTCCCCATGTCGCGATACGTCTGACTCTTCGGTCGTAGAGTCGAGACCTTGAAGTCACGCCCTCCGACACAGTTCCGCAGTTGGAACACGTCACTGCATTCGAGATCGGGCCGCGCGAGCAGGAAGAAGTACTCGTCGTAGACCGCGGCGATCGCGGTGAGGTCGTCGGAAGTCGGCGCCGAATTGGCCTGGATCAGACCCAGGTCGGCCTCTCCGTTGCAGATCTGCTCGGTCGTCTCAGTCGAACCTTCGCTCGATCGCTTCGAGAGTCTCAGGTGGTGCGACTCCTCGAGACGCTCCTTGATGAAAGGACGCAGGATGCTCATGAGCTCCGCGTACTGACCGTAGGACGTCTCGGACGCACGAACCACCTGAGTCATCGACCGAGCGGCCATCAAGTACGCGGACAGCAACGAAACACCTACGAGAAACGCCAACAACGCCACGCGCCGACGAAGGAGCATCCGGAGCGCGATCACGAATGCCGACTTCGGATGTTCTTGCTCCTTGCTGATGTAGGCGGCTCGAATGCCCGCTCGAGCCCCGATCCCAGCGGCGACGATCGTGCCTGCAGCGGTCAACAACGTCTCAGCGCTAGCCATCTGGAGTCCTCCAAGACCACGACCATGAACCCGTCTTCTCGAACCCCGTTCACACCGACGCCCGAGTTCCACGTCTTTCTTCCATACATCGAGGCGTCGTTGCCCACTCGGTCCCGCCAAGATTCCGAACACGATGTCTCCCCACGGCCTCGGCGGTGGCAAAACCCGTGGCGAAACCACTGGCGAATCGGCTTCGATCGAACTTCGAGAAAGTTGGCGGGCTCGCGCCGAAGAGCTCGCTCAGGTCTTTGGAATCGCAGCGTTTCCTGGGACCTTGACGTCGTGACCGTATCCCGCATACGATCCCGGCGAGACGCATCCTGGGCCCTCTACAGAAGCGTCCTGCTATGGAGAACGAAGATCATGGCCAAGTCCGTCGAGCCGGATGACGAATCGCCGGCGAACTTCATCGACCCGGCACGTCGTTCCGACGGCTCCTCCCTGCGCCGAGCCTACGACGAGATCCGGGCGCGAGCCGCGATTCTGCTCCGCGCCGAGCGAGCTGGACACACGTTGCAGCCCACCGCTCTCGCCAACGAAGCCTGGCTACGGATCGCTCACGGCAAGCCCTACAGTTGGGAGGACTCCGAGCACTTCGTCAGGACCGCGGCCCGTCGGATGCGCCAGATCCTCGTCGACTACGCGCGAAGCCGACGCACACGAAAGCGTGCCGCCGACCGTGTCGACCTCGGCGAACTCGATGCGCTCGTGGGAGAGATGGAGTCGTCCTCGTACGGCCTCGTCGAGTTGAACGACTCCCTCCGTTCGCTCGGGTCCGTGGACCCGGTCGCCGAGCAGATCGTCGAACTTCGATACTTCGGCTGCCTCACGTTCCCGGAGATCGCCGACGTGTTGAACACGCCACTGCGTTCGATCGAACGAAAATGGCACACGACACGCGCGTGGCTCCATCAAGAGCTTCGATGAATCGAGCGCCACGGAGGCCGGCGACTCAGGCTTTCTCGGGCACGCCATTCGACTCTCGTACCAGGAGCCGTCGTGGACAAGGAAACGTGGAATCGCATTCAAGAGCTGCTTCCCGAGTATCTGAAGACGCCCGAGTCGGATCGGGATGCCTTCCTCGAGCAGCACTGCGAGGGTAACGAGGCGCTCGCGCGCCAAATCCGGAAGTTGGCGATCACGCCGGGATCCGGATTCCTCGAACCCGTCGACGGACTCGACGAACCGACCGACGCGCCCTATCCGCGCGGCACTCGGATCGGTGAGTTCGAGATCTCGCTGCGGATCGGCAGTGGCGCCATGGGCGTCGTTTACCTCGCGCGACAAGAGTCGGTCAGCCGCGACGTGGCGCTCAAGGTGCTCCCAGCCGAGTGGGGAGCGCACACGGAAAGACTCGCGCGATTCAAGACGGAGGCGATCGCCGCTGCGAAGCTCCATCACCCCAACATCGTCCAGGTCCACAGTGCCGGGGTCGACGCCGGCCGCTACTACATCGCCATGGAGTTCGTCGACGGTCCCGACCTCGCGACCGTGATCAAGGACTTGAAGGCCGGAAGACGCGCACATGCCACGATTCCGGCTTTCGACGAGAAGGGATACGCGCGCCGAATCGCGGAAGTCATCCGGACGATGGCAGTTGCCTTGGACTACGCGCACCATCGCGCGATCCTCCATCGTGACGTGAAGCCGTCGAACATCCTCCTCGACGCGAACGGGGAACCCTATCTCGCCGACTTCGGACTCGCCCGGGATCTCGGCGCCGACGGAATCTCGGGGTCTCATCAAGTCCTCGGCACCCCGCACTACATGAGTCCCGAAATGGTGCGCGCACGACGAGTCGCCATCGACCATCGGACGGACGTCTTCTCCCTGGGAGCCGTGCTCTACGAGCTTCTCACCCTGCGCCGGCCCTTCGCCTCGGGCGAGACCTCGATCCCGACCGTTCTCGCGGCGATCACCGACAGCGATCCGCCGGGCCTTCGAAGACAAGGCGTCCATCCGGATCTCGAGACGATCTGCTTCAAGGCACTCGATCCCGTCACCGCCGACGACATCTCGTAGCATGTTGCACACGAGACGGGGATCCGTTGGGGAGTGGACTCTCAGGTCGTAAGGGGCCGAGTAGCCGATGAATGCGTCGAAGGTCAGATCGACATGTGAA
>JAUIME010000676.1 GCA_030433195.1 bacterium | reverse complement strand
GAAGTGCTGCCAACGGGCGCCGGGCCGCGAGCCATCAGCGTCGATCCGATCGCGAACCGCGCGTATGTCGCCAATCAAGACGACGGCACCGTGACGGTCGTCACCGAGGTCGAGCGAGCCACGATTCCTCTGACCGTCTCGATCGGTGCACTCGCGGACGACGTGAGCTTCACGGAAACCCCGACGTTCGAGTTCGAAGCGAGCAGCTCACGAGGAGAGGATGCGCTACCCGTTCGCCAGATCTACTACCAGATGAACTCCTGGACCGGCGCTTGGATCGCGGCCGACGATTCTGGCCCCTTCGCATCCGCGACGATGGAGCCGCTCGAGCCGGGCCTTCACATCTTGTACGCGTACGCGGCCGACGACCAGTTCGCGACGTCGTCGAGCCCGACGCCGAGCGCGACCGTGCACGTCGGAGACATCGCGGCGTACCCGTTCTTCGTCGTTTCGAGGTGTGGCGACGGGAGCGTGAACAGCGGGGCGGGCCCCGTGAGTCCGGTTCTGAGCGTGAACGGGGCCACGGGCTCCGTCGAGGTCGCAGTCGGGAATCCGCTCGCGCTGGGTTTGAGCGCCGCCCCCGAGGGGCCGTCGAACGGACGTTACGTCTTGTACCTTTGGCCCGGCGGGGGCTCGTCGCCCGTCGTCCTCGACAAGGGCGGGGCGCCACTCGGCTGCACGGTGCGCCCGACGCCTCTCGATCCGGGTCTCATGCCTCAGCCGAAAAAGTGCATGGCAGGAACAGGGATCCCCGCTGCGGCGTGCGGCAACGCGAGTCCGCTGTCGGGTCCTGCGTTCTTACCCATCGACCTGGTGCACCCCGGAGTCCCGAACCCCGCAGTCTTCACGCTGCAAGCGCTGATCGAGGACGACGGCGCGAGTAACGCACTCGGATTCAGCGTCTCGAACGCGGTCGTCGTCACGATCGAGTAGTCGGCGTCGCGTGAGCCGGATCGTGCGGATGCACCAGGGCGTCGAGGGCTGCCGGAGGGAATGCGTGCCGAGATCTCCCGAGCGGTAGCTCTTGCCGATGCATCGCTCGGAGCCGGGCGGATCCGACCCTCGTGACGGCGTTGTCGTGCTCTATCGAACCGTGGCACGAGCCTTGCACCCCTCCATCGTTCGCCGTCGGCACGGGAAGCCGCTGACGAGCATCCAAGGTCCGAGAAGCGCGGGGTCTCGATCGCGAGAGGAGCGTCGGTTCGAGGCGCTGCGGCTTTCTACATGATGGAGGAACGCGGGTATGAAGAAGAACCGTAGCGGAGCGATGTGGCTGACGATGGCCGTGGGATTCGCAATCGTGGGTTCGGCCCGCGGCGTTGCCGACGAGGCGCCGACCGCTCTGCCGCGACTCGAGCTGGACGAACGAACTCGTCCGCCCGAACGGCCACTCGCTCGACCTGATCGCGTCGTTCGGCGAGGATGCGGCGGGCGAGATCTATCTCTGCGACCTCGCGGACGGTGAGATCTATCGCATCGTCGACGCCGATGCGAGACGACTCGACCGACGACCTTCGAAGTGACGCATCGCGATCCCGCGACCGGACCACGGGATCGCATTGCGCTTCTCGCGCACCTTGACACCTCCGCCCGGACTTGGTTCATTCCTACCTCGTAATTCATTCCGATGTAGGGCGGGCCACGCATGAAGCACGAGGATCGCGAGATCGACGGCCGGATGGCGCACTTCGAGGAAGTGTGTCGAACCGAGGGTGTGAAGCTCACGCACCAGCGCATGGAAGTCTTCCGTGAGGTTGCGGTGCGGGGCGATCATCCGGACGCGGAGTCGATCTACGAGGGCGTTCGGCAACGCGTGCCGACGATGTCGCTCGACACGGTGTACCGCACGTTGTGGCTGCTCAGCGACCTCGGATTGATCACCACGCTCGGTCCCTCCCGCGAGCGAACCCGGTTCGACGCGAATCTTCAGCCTCACCATCACTTCGTGTGTGTTCGTTGCGGACTCACCCGTGACTTTCACAGCGATGCGTTCGGCGATCTGAAGCTGCCGAAGTCGATCGAGTCGATGGGGCGGGTCGAGAGAACCCACGTGGAAGCTCGCGGCATCTGTACGGAATGTGCGAAGAAGAAGACTGAGATCGGTACGATCGCGACGAAGAAAAAGAAGAAGTGAAGAAGGAGTCGGTGATGAACGGAGAAGGTACGAAGCAGTCCGGCAAGTGTCCTGTCGTGCACGGCGCGAACACGTCCTCGGATGCTTCGGTCACGAAATGGTGGCCGAATGCGCTCAACTTGGACATCCTGCACCAGCACGACCGCAAGACGAACCCGCTGGGCGAAGACTTCGACTATCAGAAGGAAGTCAAGAAGCTCGACTTCGAGGGCGTAAAGAAGGACGTGACCAAGGTCATGACAGACAGTCAATCGTGGTGGCCCGCGGACTGGGGGCACTACGGGGGCTTGATGATTCGTCTGTCGTGGCACTCGGCCGGGAGCTACCGCATCGCGGATGGACGCGGTGGAGGCGGCACCGGGAACATCCGATTCGCGCCGCTCAACTCGTGGCCGGACAACGTCAACCTCGACAAGGCGCGTCGCCTGCTGTGGCCCATCAAGAAGAAGTACGGCAATCGGCTGAGCTGGGCCGACCTGATCGTCTTGGCCGGTACGATCGCGTACGAGTCGATGGGTCTGAAGACGTACGGCTTCGGCTTCGGTCGCGAAGACATTTGGCACCCCGAGAAGGACACCTACTGGGGTTCGGAGAAGGAGTGGCTCGCGCCGACCGACAACCCCGATAGCCGCTACTCGGGTGACCGAGAGCTCGAGAATCCGCTCGCGGCCGTGATGATGGGCCTCATCTACGTGAACCCGCAGGGCGTCGACGGGAATCCCGATCCCTTGAAGACCGCGCGCGACGTGCGTGAGACGTTCAAGCGCATGGCGATGGACGATGAAGAGACGGTCGCGCTGACGGCCGGTGGCCACACGGTCGGCAAGTGCCACGGCAACGGCGACGCCGACAAGCTCGGCCAAGATCCCGAGTCCGCGGACGTGACGGAGCAGGGGTTCGGTTGGAAGAACCCGAGCGGCAAGGGCTTCGGCCGCGACACCATCACGAGCGGTCTCGAGGGAGCATGGACGAGCAACCCGACGAAGTTCGACAAGGGCTACTTCGACATGCTCCTGAACCACGAGTGGGAGTCGCGCAAGAGTCCCGCCGGAGCGTGGCAATGGGAACCCGTCAGCATCGATGAAGAGGATCGGCCGGTCGATTCGGAAGATCCTTCGGTTCGCCAGAATCCGATCATGACCGACGCCG
>JAUIME010000675.1 GCA_030433195.1 bacterium | reverse complement strand
CGAATCCCGGGACCGCCTCCGCCCCCTCGACCCCGAGGGCCATCAGGATCATCCCGGTCACCGCGGTGAGCGCGACCGCGATCGCACCGACGAGCAGCATCACCTGATTGCGCTTGCGATCGGCCTGGAAGTGTCCCGCGAGCGGAAACGCGGTACACGCCGCCGCGACCGCCGAGAGCCCGACCGCCTCCGACCCGATCGCGATCCCCACGACCAAGCCGATCAACCCCGTCCCCAGCACCCCGCCGATGCAAAGAGCCGCGCGCGACGCACGATCCGAGAGCGCGTACTTGCCGACCGGATGAAGCCGCAACATGAGGTCGAACAGAGGCGACGCGAACCATGTGAGCAACATGAAGGCGAGATACAGAAGCAGGACGACCCCGCCGATCCGACTCAGCGCGAGTGCCCCGAGAATCACGAACCACTGCATTCGATCGCTGAGCTTCGACATCCACAGGAAGTAGGCGAGCACCCATCGGTAGATGAAGTGGCGGGCCTTGAGCGCGTGCACCACGCCCGAGCGCGCCGCCTCGAACTCCGGGTCGATCCGCAACGCCTCGCGAAAGCAGTCGAGGGCTTCACGCGTTCGTCCGGCCTCGAGATGGCGCCAACCGACGTTGACGTGCGTCTCGGCATTGCTCGGGTCACGCGCCAACGCGGTCTCGAGCGTCTCGCCCGCCTCGGCGCGGCGCCCCAGTTTCTGGAGCGCGGCGGCTCGGACGTTCTGGCAAGTCACGTGCTCGGCGTCGCAGGCCAAACCGCGATCGGCCGCCGCGAGCGCGGCCTTCCAATGCTTGAGTCGCATCTCGATTCGCCCCTCGATCGCGTGCAGATCCGGATCGTCCGGATCGATGCGAATCGCGTCGCGGACCGCCTCGAGCGATCCCTTGACGTCGTTCTGCTCGTAGCGAATCGCACTCAGCACGTAGAGGGCGTACGACGAGTCGGGCGCGAGCGAAACTCCGGTCTGAGCTTCCTCGAGCGCTCGCTTGGCCGAGCCCGTTTCCTGCAAACAAATCGCGAGCATCGAGTGCGCGTGCGCGTCGTCGGGGTCGTCACGAAGCGCGGCTTCGAACTGTTCGACGGCCGACTCGTAGCGGCGCTGCTCGAACAAGACTCTCCCCCGCTCGAAGGCAGCCGTCATTTGCGAATTCCCAAGAACGAGAGAATGTCGTCGTAGACGCCACCCTCGTTCGAGTAGAGCGCGTAGTTGCGCGCCGTGGCGAACCATTCCTTCGTCGAGGGCCGCACTCCCTTCGCGGCCGCGAGCAGGTCCTTCGTCGAGAGCGGCTCGGGCACCCCCGTCTTCACCGCGATCGCGAGCTTGGACTCGACCGCACTGTCGACCACGGCCTTGAGATCGGCGCCCGAGAACCCCTCCGTCTTCTTCGCGACCTTCGCGCGGTCGACTTCGGTGACGGGCTTCTCGGCGAGCAGGATCCTCAGAATCTCGGCGCGCGCGGCCTCGTCGGGCGGCGTCACGAAGACGATCCGATCGAACCGTCCGGGCCTGCGAAACGCCGAATCGAGGTGCCACGGTGTGTTCGTCGCGGCGAGCACGAGCACGCCGTCGTTCGACGCATGAACCCCGTCGAGCTCCGACAAGAACTGATTGATGACCTGCCGACTCGCGCTTTGGCGCATGTCGGTGCGGCTCGCGCCGAGCGCATCGACCTCGTCGAAGAACAAGATGCACGGCTTGTGCGCACGCGCCTGCTCGAACAACGCGTTGAGATTCCGCTCGCTCCGCCCGATCCACATGTCGAGGACATCGTGCAACCCGACCGCGATGAACGACGCATCGACCTCGCCCGCCGTCGCGCGTGCGAGGTGCGTCTTCCCGCATCCGGGCGGGCCGTACATGAGAATCCCGCCGCCGACCTTCTTGCCGTACGCCTCGTAGATCTCCGGATGCTGGAGCGGATGGATGATCTTCGCGCGGATCTGCTCCTTCACGGACTCGATCCCGCCGACGTCGTCGAAGCTGATCCGCGGCCGTTCGATCTCGCCCATCGCCGCCGAGGTCGGCATCCCCGACTCGGTCTGCCGCACGCGACCGCCGACGATCTCGCGATCGTCGAACACCGAGTCGTCGTCCATCTCCTCGAAGTCGATGCCGTCGCGATCGTCGTCGTCGTCGTTCGCGGCTCTGCGCGGCGCGACTCCGAGACGCTCGGAAAGCTCGGGATCGGCCGCATCGGGATCGAGATCGAGCGCGATGCGGTACTTTCTCGCCGCTTCGTCGACCTCGCCGTCACGAAGCAGCATGCGCGCGTGAAGCACGTACGACGCGGCAGGCGGCGCGGCGCGGCTCTCGATCGACTCGACGATCACGATCGCCTCGGACGTTCGTCCGGCGCGCAGATACACCTCCGCGAGCCCGAGCTCGATCGCCGCGTCGCCCTTCGCCAAGGCGAGAGCGCGCTTGTACTCCTCGATCGCCTCGTCGAAGCGCCGCGCGCCCGCGAGCATCTCGGCGAGGTGCCGTCGCAATGGCGCATTGTCGGGAGACACGCGCAGCGCCTCGCGCAGGGACTCGATCGCCTTGTCGTCCATGGCCTTTCCGTTTCCGCCGCGGTCGCGGCCTCCGTTCCTCAGAGCGCAGCGTATCCGGGTCCCGAGAGAGCGTCAACCGGCGCGGCAGCGGTCCCGACGCGCCTGCCCGGCCTCTCGACGGGCGCGATCGCGTCAGTCGCTCACTCGCTCGAGCACCGCGTGATGAAATCCGTCGACCGGGTAGGCGAGCACCTCGGGAACGGCGCCCTCGCCGCCGCTCGACGACGCGCTCCCCGAGCCGAGCACGAGCTCGAACGTGAGTCGATCGCCGTCGACGCGATACCGGCTCACGATCCATGCCCCGCCGACTTCGAATCGCGACAGGAGATTCCCGCCGACGAGTCGCGACGGAATCCGGATCGAGTTCTTCTCGTCGATCTCGTACCGACCCGCCGCGGCGTCGAGCGTGACGAGCTCGTAGGGGCGAACTTGTCGCGCCTCGCCTTCGCCGTAGACGATCGTCCACGCGACGCGACCGTCACCGGACGCCGGCCCCACTCGAAGCTCCATCGGAGCGTGCTGCACCGTCCCCGAGGGCGAGTGGATCTCGAGCCGGCCGCGCCAATGACCGAACCACGACTCGGGGAAACCGTCCGCTCGCGACTCCACGGCCGTGGCCGGTGCGGCGCGCCACGACGGCTTCTCGGGCTCGGCGATCCGGTACAAGAACTCGCGTCCGCGCAAATACAGATCGTCACCGAGCACGATCGGCGAAGCGTCGAAGAC
>JAUIME010000674.1 GCA_030433195.1 bacterium | reverse complement strand
GAAGCTCCACGACGACTACTTCCGCGCGACCGACGCGCGCGCGCTCGAGACGCAACTGCTGCTCGACGCCCTGCGCGAAGTCGCCGCGCGATGCCCGGCGCCGCCCGAGGTGGATGCCGATGCGGGTGCGCGCCACCAACCCGACCCCGACGAGCAGGCCATCGCGGACGAGCTCGCGTCGCGCATCGCGTCGGATCCCGTGCTCGATCGCGCGGTCGTCGCCGTCTACGCGTACGCGGATCCGCTCGAGGTGGCGGGGCGGTATCGCATCGAGTGGGTGCTCGACGACGACGTCTCCGACGCCGACTTCGAGGACTTCCTGCACGCGTTCGAGGCGCGCGTCGGCACCGACGCCGACTTCGACGGCAGCACGCTCATGAGCTCGTTCCACCTCGCGCGCATGGTCGCAGGACCGATGCTCTACGAGGGCGACACGACGCCGTTCTTGCGCGAGCATGTCGAACGCTATGCGTTCGTGATTCGCGGTGCGGCTCCTGCGTGGTGGGGTGGCGCGGCGTCGCATGCCGACCGCATCGAGCGCTGCCGCATCGCGTTTCCGTTCTACGCGTTCAACTTCGAGCGCAGTCCCGGTCGCTTCCGCGCGCCCGTGTACTACCTGTCGATGGCGTCGATCCGGCTGTTCCTCGAGTCGGGATTCATCGCCACCGAGCGCGACGAACTGCGCTCGCTGTGCCGCGAGGTGTTCGACGATCCGGCGCACGAAGAGATCCTCGAGTGCGAGCTCGACGAAGACGAGTCGCGCGCCGACTACGATCGCGCGGCGTTCGCACATGTCGTTCGCGAGTGCGCGGCGATCGAAGCGCGACTTCGCGAGGTGGCGGCGTCGAACGCCGCAGACGACGCGCCCGCAGACGACGCGGCTGCCTCGGCGACGCACGTCTCGCGCGCCGCGCGCGGCCCGCGCGGGATCAGCGCTTCTTCGGCGTCGGCTTGAGCTCGCCCGCCTTCGACTTCGCCTTGGGCTCCGGCTTCGGGAAGCCCGGCGCGAGCAGCGTGTCGAGCAGCTCGGCCTTGCGATCCTGCTGATTCTCGTAGCCGCGCAGCTCGCGTAGCTTCTGCGCGCCGAGAAGATCCGTCAGCCGCTCGCTTCGCTCCGCATAGATCGCCCGCTTCTCGGCGACGAGCTCCTTGTGCAGCTCGCGAAACTCCGCATCGAGCGGCCCCGGCCCGCGCAGCAACTCTTCGGCGCGCGCGGCGAGCTCGGCACGACGCTGCTCGGTTGCGGCGTACACCTCGGCCACGCCGTCCTGCTGATACATCGTGAGCCCGAGCGCCTCGCCGAGCGCCGTCATCTCGCGATCGCGTTGCGGCGCATCCGATCGATTGGCCGCATTCGCCGCGGCGGTCTCGCGCGTCACGCGCTCGGCGTCGAGCGCGTCGTACACCGAGTCGAGCGCTTCCGGATCCTCGAGCAACTCCTCGATCCACGCCGCCGCTTCCACGGTGCCCGGCGCCGGCACGTCGATCGCGCCGCCATCGCCACGCGACGCGACACTCGACGGCCCCCGCGAGCTCGATCGCTCGAGCCGCGACACGTCGCGCTGCAATTCGTCGAGCACACTCTCCATGCGCGCGAGCCGCTGCTCGAGCCGCGTGATCGCGTCGTCGGCGGCCGCGCGGGCCGCATCATCTGTTGCGCGATCTGCGGCACTCGAAGCGGAAGCACCCGACGCACGCGCGCCGCCCGCATCCCCCTCGGCACGACTCCCCGCACGCCAGGCCAGCGCCCCGCCCGCGAACAGGATGACCGCCGCCAACACACCGATCGCGATCCGTTTCTCGTTCGAGCTCATGCCGCCATTAGACTCGGCGGGCCGCTGCGGCGCAAGGCGCTACGGCAACGCCGCGCCGCAGTACTTGCAGTGCTTCGCGTCGGGGTCGTGGCCGTGGGCGAGGCAGGCGGGGCAGCAGCGCGTGGTGAGGGCTTGCTGGCGTTTGGTGGCGCTCGCGATCTCGACGCTGACGATGCCGGTGGGGACGGCGATGATGCCGTAGCCGAGGATCATGACGAGCGACGCGAGGGCCTTGCCGAGGACGGTGGCCGGGGCGATGTCGCCGTAGCCGACCGTGGTCATGGTGACGATGGCCCAGTAGATCGCGGTGGGGATGCTCGTGAAGCCGCTCTCTTCGCCTTCGATGAGGTACATCATCGCGGCGACGATGAGGACGAGCGTGAGCACGGTGCCGAGGAAGACGATGATCTTGCGCACACTGCCGCGCACCGCGACGCTCAGCATCTTGGCTTCGCCGACGAACTGCGCGAGCTTCAGCACGCGGAAGACGCGTAGAAGTCGCAGCGCACGGATTACGAGCAGCGATTGGCTTCCGACGATGATGAGACTCAGGTACGTCGGCACGATCGACAAGAGATCGACGATGCCGAAGAAGCTGAACACGTAGCGGATCGGCCGCTGCACCGACACGATGCGCAGCAGGTACTCGATCGTAAACAGGATCGTGAAGACCCACTCGGCCGTGCGCAGCTCGTCGCCGTACTCGATGCGGATGTGGGCGACGCTTTCGAGCGTGACTTCGAGGATCGAGAGGACGATGCAGATGAGCAGACCGATGTCGAACGCCTTGCCGAACGGCGTGTCGGCCTCGAAGATGATCTCGTGCAGCGTCGCGCGCCACGACTTCAGATGCGGTTTCGGTGGCTCGGGCATTGCCCTCGTCGGGTCACACGGCCGTTCGCACGCGGATCAGGGAATCTGCGCGAGGTCGGCGAGCTCGTCTTCGGTGTAGAGCGGGATCGTGTCGCCCCACTTGGCGTTGATGCCCATCGACGTTTCGTTGGCGATCATCGCGTTCGACACCGCGGTCGGATGAATCTCGTCGGCGAACAGATCGTCGAACTCGCACATCGCCGGCGGAACGTCGAGCGTCTGGCCGCGCAGCACGGGCGGCGTGACGACGACCTCGGCGATCAGCGCGTCGGTGTCGAGCACGACGACCTTCGGCCGGTTCGCGCCGCGGCGGATCTTGCGGTTGATACGCTCGAGGTGCGCGCGCACGTTCGCGATCTGCGTCGGCGTGAGCTGGTTGACGTAGCGCGGCGTGAGCGTGAGGTCGGGAATCGTCCAGACGATGAACCGGACGCCCGGAACGTTGCCGCGCATGCGCACGAACGCGTTCTTCAAGTTGTCGAGAATCGCGTCCATGACCGCGTCGGCTTGTGCGCTCTGACCCGGCGCGTTCGACGAAAGGATCGCGAAGTTGTTGAGCATGTCGTTGGCGCCGCCTTCGATCGAGACGAGCGTCGCGGG
>JAUIME010000673.1 GCA_030433195.1 bacterium | reverse complement strand
CGTCCTCTCGGGAGTCGCGAGCCGCAATGCGCATCGCGTCGTCGACCGCGTCGGCGACGAAGACCGCGCGGCGCACCGACTGTGGATCGTCGCACTCGCGGTCTTCACGGTGCTGTTCGCGGCGGCCTGGTTCGATCAGGTCGCGGTTTGCGTCACCGCGTTCGTCGCTCTGCATGTGATCCAGAACTTCTGGCGCCCGGTGCTCGTGAGCCGGTTCGATCGCTACGGCGACGAAGAAAGCGGGGCCACGCTCCTCTCGATCGAGAGCCAGGGGCGTCGCACGATGACGATGGTGGCCGCGCCGCTTCTCGGTCTCGCGGTCGACGCCGTGCGGTCGGGTGGAGGCGTGGGCGAGTTCTGGCCGGTGGGGGCGTTCGGTGCGGTCGTCGCGATCGTGTTCGTGTGCTTGGGCGCGGCCGGCCGCGAGGAGCGACGTGCGGACGACTGAGCCGCGCGATCCCACGAGTTTTGCCGGGGTTCGTCGCGAATCCGCCGCCGGCCGGTTGAATCGCCGCGAGGGACCGACTACAGTGGCGAGGCCGTCGGAGGCAAGTCGTCGATCGGGTGACTTCCGTTGGCCCACCAGAACCCTTGGACGAGGATCGCGATGAGTCGAGAGCCCCGAATTCGTCTGAACGCCGCGCCGTGGATTTCGCATCGACGTCGGTTCGTCTCGTTCTGTGTGGCGTTCGTCGTCGTGGTGACGATGGGCTTGGCATCGCCGGCCGTGACTCGCGCCGGTGACGAAGAGCTTCCGAAGACTCGCGACCTCGTCGATCTCGTGCGTGAGTATCTCGATGCCGACGAGGCGCGGCGTCGCGAGATGCGCGAGGAGGCCGACTCGAAGTACGCGCCGCTCGAGGAAGGGCGCTCGCTCGACAAGGTTCGCAAGTTGATGCTCGACGTCGCGATGAAGAGCGGCCCGCGTCTGAAGACGTCGGGAACGAACTACTTCTACAGCGAGCGCGACAAGCGCGGCAAGTACATCGCGAAAGGTCGCAAGAGCAAGACGCTCTTCATCGGGCTGCACGGAGGCGGTGTCGGCTCGGGCGACGCGGGAAGCATGGCGTCGGGCATGGGCGGCGGCGGGTGGTTTTGGATCTTCCCCGAGGTGCTCGAGAAGACCGAGCGCGGATGGACCGATTCCGATACCGACCGCTTCGTGCTCGATCTCGTCGAAGCCGCCAAGCGAACGCTCGGCACCGATCCGGATCGCGTGTACATCACCGGCCACAGCATGGGCGGCTATGGATCGTGGACGCTCGGCGCGCATCATGCCGACGTGTTCGCGGGGGCCGCGGCCTATGCCGGCGGACCGACGCCGATCTACGCGGGCGACGGGACGACGACGGTCATCGACATCGTCGAGGGCGTGCTCCCGAACTTCTACAACTCGCGACTGCTGTTCTTCCAGAGCACCGACGATCCGCGCGTGACGCCGGAAGCGAACCAGGCCGCGAACAAACTGCTGCTCGACCTCAAGAAGGAACATCCGAAGGGCTTCGACTTCCGCTACTACGAAGTCGACGACCGTCAGCACGATCCGCCTGCCGAAGGCTACCTGAAGACGCAACAGTGGGTGGCCGAGCACGAGCGCGTCGCGCGCCCGCGCAAGATCCTCTGGCAGCCGGTGCTCGATTGGAAAAAGCAGTTCCACTGGATCTACTGGGAGAAGCCCGAGTACGGCGCGATCCTGCAGGCCGAAGCGCCCGAAGACGAGCCCAATACGATCGACGTCCGCGTGCTCGACGGGTCGCGAAAGCTCGAAGGCATCTCGCTGTTGCTCGGCGAGCCAATCGTCGACCTCGACGAGGAGGTCGTGATCCGCGTCGATGGCAAGGAGGCGTTTCGGGGCATCGTGCCGCGCACCTTCTCGACGCTGCTCCTGACTCTCCCGCGCAACGACGCGAAGCTCCTGTTCGACGCTCGCGTCGACCTCGACGGAATCTGAACCGCTCGTGTCCGCATCGGCCGGCGGCGCTCGCGGGACCGGAATTGCGGACACCGAACGGATCGCGAAAATGTCGACACGCCACGTGAGACGACGCGTCTCGCTTTCGGGGAGCGGTCTGCCTGCAGGGCCCGCTCCCCGTGGACGGAGCGTAGAGCCGGCCGGCGATCGAATCTCGGGGGGTCCGGGATCCCGTCCGGCCGCTGCGCTCCTTTGCGAACCGAAGGGGAAGCGCATGAGAAGCCTCGGGGTCGTCCGGTCGGATCGTTCGGAAAGGGGCGCGTGGGCGCACGTCGCGGGGGTGTTGGTCCTCGTGTCGTTGGCGGCGGCTGCGTGCAGCAAGAGCAGTGGCGGCGGCGGGCCGCTGCGGGTCGAGACGTTGCGGGCCGACGGGTCGGGGGATCTCCCCGAGATCGATCTGCATTTGAATGCCGTGCTGCGCGTGCGGTTCACGCGTGCCGTCGATCCCGACACGGTCTCCCCGTTCACGTTCCGGGTGCTCGAAGGGCCCGGCTTTACCGAGGCGGTTCCGGGAACGCGCCTGGTCGACGGTCGAGACATCGCGTTCTTTCCGCGGCTTCCCGTGCGACCCGACCTCGTCGACTCGGGGTTCCGTCCCGGCGGTAGCTATCGCGTCGAGGTGATCGGTGAAGACGGCGCCGTGACGCTCGGCGAAGGCGAACCGCGTGCGATTCGTACGCGCGGCGGTCGAGCGCTCGAAGCCTCCGCGATGGCGGAGTTCTCGGTGCGCTCGTTCGAACCGTTGTTCTTCGAAGATCCGATCGAGGCGCCGCTCGTCGCGGGACTCCTCGTCGATCTCGACGGCGACGGTATCGCGGTCGGCGACGGCGACGCGCGAACGTCCGAGCCCGAGGAGTTCCTCGGCTCGAGCGCGACGGGCGACCAGCCGTTCGTGCGCGACGTTCCCGTAGGGAGCTTCTCGCTCGCGCCGCCGTATGCGCCGTTCTCGATCGGGGTGTTGTTCTCGGAGCCGCTCGATCCGCGCGTCGTCTTCGCAGGCTCGGAGCTCGTGCGACTCGTGGATTCGGCGAACCCCTACGACTGTGATCCCGGCCCCGGCGTGACGATGTGCCCGAGCCCCGTCGAGACGACGGTCGAGCTACGCAACGAGTTCGACGAGCGTCGCGAACGCTACGTGGCTCGCGTCGTGCTCACCGCGCAGACACCGCTTGCCGCGAGCGCTTCGCACATCGTGGTCGCCGACGCGTCGCTCGCCGACCTCACGGGCAACACGCTCGGTGCGTCGTTCGCGGCGGCGTTCACGACGGGCAACGGTGAAGACGTCCCGCAGGACGCGATCGTCGAGACGTTCTCGGACCGC
>JAUIME010000672.1 GCA_030433195.1 bacterium | reverse complement strand
TCGTCGAGGTCCCGGCGCGCGACGGCTTCAAGATGGACGCGACGATCCTCAAGCCGCCGCACTTCGATCCGTCGGCGACGTATCCGGTTTGGTTCGACACGTACGCGGGTCCGAACGCGCCGCGCGTGCGCAACCGGTGGAATTCCGACGGATGGCACCAGTTCCTCGCGCAGCAGGGCTACATCGTGTTCCAGCTCAGCAATCGGACGTCGAGTCGCCGGGGCCACGTGACCACGACCGAGTGCTATCGCCAGTTCGGAGTGAGTGAACTTCGCGACATCGAAGACGGGATCGAGTGGCTGTGCGCGCATCGCTGGGCCGATGCTTCGCGCGTCGGCATGTACGGCTGGAGCTACGGCGGCTTCATGACCGCGTACGCGCTGACGCGAAGCGACGCGTTCAAGCTCGGCATCGCGGGAGCCGGCGTCTACGACTGGCGCAACTACGACACGATCTACACCGAGCGCTACATGTCGACGCCCCAAGACAACGAAGAGGGCTACGCGAAGAGCTCGGTCCTCGAGAAGGCGGGCGACCTGTCCGGGCATCTCGTGTTGATCCACGGCACGATGGACGACAACGTGCATTTGTCGAACACGATCCAGCTCGTCTACGAGCTGCAGAAGGCCGGCAAGTCGTTCGACCTCATGCTGTATCCGAAGTCGCGGCACGGTATCCGCGATTCCGATCAGCGTTGGCACATGCGCCAGCTCATGTGGAACGCGATCCGCGATCATCTGTGATCGGGCCGCGCGCGTGCGTCACGACGACAGTGCGTCGAGCTTCGTCTCGAGCGAACGCAGCGCCTTGCGGTAGGCGTCGACAAGGGGAGCGTCGAGGCGCCGCGCGAGCACGTGCTCGACTTCACGTTCGAACCAGAGCGTGCGCTCGGGGCCGCGACTGAACACCGCGAAAGCGTCGAGCCCGCGCGCTTCGAGCATCGCGAGCAGGCTCTCGAGGTTGTGTAGTCGATCCGCGGCGCAGATGACGAGCGCGTCGTCGGCCGCATCCGCCAGGCGCGCGAGCTTGTGTTCTTTGCGGTGCTGCCATGTGGCGCGTCGGTCGGGACCGGCCGGCGGCTCGGTGAGGTCGGCGACGAGATCGCACACCGATGCGGGAAAGGCCTCGCGCAGCTCGGTCTCGGTCGTGTCGGTGTCTTCGATCACGTCGTGCAGCACGGCGGCGGCGACCACGTACGGTGCGTGACCGTGCGCCGCGACGAGCTCGGCGACCGCGAGCGGATGCGAAACCTCGGGTTCGTCGGATCCCTTACGGGTATGGCCCTCGTGCGCGCGGATCGCGAAGGTGCGCGCGCGCGCCACGAGGTCCTTCGGATCGGACGCCGCGCCGCTCTCGGCGTCCGTGCCCGTCACGACGTCGCGCTCGCGACCTGGTCGCGAATCCACTGGGTTCCGACCGACTTCGGTCGCTCGAGCGGCATGCCGAGCGCGCGGGCGAGCACTTGTTGCGCGGTGATGCCCATGGCGCGCGAGACGCCGAACAACACCGTGTAGAAGCGCACCTCGGTCAGGCCGTAGTGATAGAGCAAACTGCCCGATCCCGCATCGACGTTGGGCCAGGGGTTCTTGGCCTTGCCTTGCTCCTGCAGGATCTCGGGAACGAGACGCTGAAGCTGCGAGACGACGCGGAACACCGGGCTGTCGGAGCAACGCTCCGAACCGAACTCGAAGAACGCCGTGAAGCGCGGATCGGGACAGCGCAGCACGGCGTGGCCGTAGCCCGGGATCACGCGGCCTTGCGAGAGTCGATCGAGGCAGAACGAACGCACGTCGTCTTCGGTCGGTGCGTCGCCGTGCGCTTCGAGAAGCGCGAGTACGAACCGCAAGCACTGCTGGTTCGCGAGACCGTGCAGCGGGCCGGCGAGGCCGTTGAGTCCGGCCGAAAGGGCGTAGTAAAGATCGGAAAGGGCCGACCCGACGACCGTCGAGGCGTGCGCGCTCACGTTGCCGCCTTCGTGGTCGCTGTGCAAGACCATGAACATCCGCATGAGCGTCGCGAACTCGCCGCTCGGATCGTCGACTCCGAGCAGGTGCGCGAAGTCGGCGCCCCAGTCGAGGTCGTCGCGCGACTCGGCGCGCGCGCCCTTGTCGTACTTCTTGCGGTAAATCGCGGCGGCGATCGCGGGCAGCTTCGCGAGCAGATCGCACGCGTCTTCGAAGGTCGATTCCCAGTGCTCGTCGCGCGTGATTCCCTCGCTGTAGGCCGCGGCGAACTTCGATTCGCGCTGCATCGCGAGCACGGCCGACGAGAACATCGTCATCGGGTGCATGTCGTCCGGCATGGCGTCGAAGAGATCGAATACGTACCCGGGCACGTCGCCGCGACGCTTCCAGTCGAGACGCAAGTCCTCGACCTCGGACGGATCCGGCCGGTCGCCCGTCAGCAGCAGATGGAAGCACTCTTCGGCGGTGACGTGCGCGAGGTCACGGATCGACCAGCCGCGGATCGTGAGCCCGGTGTCGGGCTCGACGAGCGACGTGTCGCAGACGAGACCGCGCACGCCGCGCATTCCGCCGAACGCCTGCGCGACGGAGACTCGAGAGATGACGGCGTCGCCGTGCTCGGCGACGAGCTCTTGGACGTCACGGCGCAGATCGGGGATCTGCTCGGCGAGACGGGCCTTCAGAACGGACATGGGTGGAGACTCCTCGGGTGCCGCCGCATGCGGCACGGTCGGTCGGGATCGTACGAGCGTCGCGCGGCGCCGACCGAACGGCGCGCGACGTCGGATTCGTCAGCGAGACTGGGCGAGCAGGTCATCGCTCATGGCTTTCTCGCGCAGGACGCGAGGGATCTTGTGTTGGCCGCCGAGCTTGCCGCGAGACTCCATCCAGCGATAGAAGGTGCCGTCGGCAAGCCGCTCGATGCGCGGTGGGGCGAGGCCGTAGTCGTCGGTCCGGTGCGTGTCGTAATCTTCGTTGCGCTCGCGGATCGAACGATCGACGTCGACACCGAAACGCTCGATGTCGGCGGGTTCTTTGCGGAACTCGATGAACCAACGGTGATACGGCTTCTCGTTCTCGCGCTCCGGGAAAACCGGCAAGACGGTGAACTCGGCGCACTCGGCGCCTTGCGTCGCGCAGGCGTTCTGCACCGCGGCTTCCATCTCTTCGATGATGACGTGCTCACCGAACGCATTGAGGTTGAGCTTCGATCGGCCGACCATCATGACGCGATGCGGTTTGGTCGACGTGAATCGCACGAGATCGCCGAGTCGATACGCCCAGATACCCGAGTTCGTGTTGAGCACCATCTCGTAGACGCGATCCTCTT
>JAUIME010000671.1 GCA_030433195.1 bacterium | reverse complement strand
TCGTTCGCGTCCGGCAAGCTCCCGGGACGCGTGAACGGATCGAACGGAGCGTCCGGCGTTGGGCGCGACTCGGACGTCGGCTCGACACCGGCGCGCGAGCGCTCGGGCGCCGATTCGCGGCTCTTCGACGCTTCGGCCATCGCCTCCGGATCGCTCCACGTCTTGCGCTGGAGCTTCTCGAGAATGCGCTGCTGACTCACGCTCTGCCTCGGTTGAGACTCGACCGATCCGACGCCCGTGCACGACGGGAGTACGACGGTCACGAGCAACGCGCCGACGAGTCCGATCGCGCTGGAGAGTGCGAACCCCGGGTTCTCGATGCGGCGATCATCGCGGCGGTGTGCGGCAGGTCTTGGGTTGGTTTTCATGGGGGACCTCTAGTCGTTCAGCTCGGAAGCCGGAAGGATGAGTTCGTAGGTTTCGCCGTCTGCGACGAGGATCACGCGGTCGCGCCGGATCGATTGCACGGTGAATCGCTCGTCGAGGTCCTGGCCTTCGCGGATCAGGCGTTCCCCGATGATCGCGACCGGTCGCGAGCCTCGGACCACACCGCTCAGGCGATACATCGAGAGCGCTTCGAGGTGCTCTTCGCGCATCGCGTCGTCGTCGGGTTCGTCCTCGGGCACGATCGTGATCTCGCCGTACGGCCGCCCTCTCTCGACTTCGATCGGCAGCACGAACGGGTCGCGACCCCACTCCTCGCGGATCGCCGGGAACGACACGTAGCGGAACGCCGGCACCTCGGGCTTGGCCGGTTGCGCGCGTGCCGCACGCCGCGGCTTCGAGCTCGACGTTCGCTGTACCGTCTGCGGCACCTTGTTCTTCTTCGAGAAGTGCCAGATGTTGAACAGGATCAGCATGCCCAGGATGGAGAGCACGACGATCATCAGTTTGACTTGTTTGGACATCGCGGTTCGTCCTCAGTTTCCGGAGGCGTCGTCACGCGCGCAGTAGAAAGACTCGAGCGTGATCTTCGCGTACAGCGCGGGAAAGAACTCGTTACGACGCTGCACGCGGACGGATTTGATGCGCAACTGGCGCGGGAGTTCGCGGAGTCGCTTCAGGTAGACCGCGATCTGCGACCAACGCCCCGAGACCTCGACGTTGATCGGGACCCGGTAGATGGGAAGAGCACTCGCGTTCTTCTTCTTGTCGCTTTCGTCAAGCTCGGGCGAGGGATCCGAAGCGTTGCTGATGAGGATCTTCAGTCCGACGTCCACCGCGGCTCGACCGACGTCTTCGAGCACCTCGTTCGCGTCGTACTCCTCCGGGATCGCGGCCAGCACCTCGCGCTCCCACTCGCGATGCTGCTCCTCTTCGATCGCGAGCAACCGCCGGCCGCTCTTCAAGATTCGCAGGCTCGACTCGACCTCGGTCGAGAGCTTCTCGATCTGCGTATCGAGCTCGGAGGCGTGGTTCATCTTGACAATCACGAAGTTGTAGAGGCAGAACACGGTCGTCAGCAGGATCACCGACAGGCGGATGGCCACACCGGCGCGGGCCAGTGTCGATCGTTTCATGGGCATGGGGACAAGGGCTCCGGATTCAGTTCAGTTCGCACTCGACCACGAAGCGGCTCGTCTCGGGCTCGCCTTCACGGCGGCTGACGGTGGCCGGCTTCGCGTTCACGGAACGGAAGTACTGGGATTGACGCAGGTTTCGAATGTAGGCCTGAAGGATCTCCTGCGCGGGTCGGAACGGCAGTGGCGAGGCGACTTGGAGCTCGATGCTCCACATGTTCACGGGCATTCCCGCCTTCCCCGCGGAGTAACGCTGTCCGCCGGTCCGATGGATCTTGGCCTCGACGAGGTGGATCTCGCCGTCGGGAAGGAACGCGACGTCGCGGAACAGCGAGGGCCAGTCGTAGTCGAGAGGCACCAGCGCACCGGTCTGCGTCTCGAGCTGCTCGAGGAAACGGTCGCGCTTCTGGACGTCGTCCAGAATCTGCAGCGTCGGCTTCAGCGACCTGCGGCTTTCCTGGTGCGCTGCGACCACGGCCTCTTTCTTCTCGATGATGCCGTCGATATGGTCCGAGAGTCGGTAGATGATCAAGCCGATCTCGATGATCGCGAGCGTCGTGGCGATCTTCGCCGAGACGCTCCAGTTGCGAGGCCGGAGATCCTTGGGCTCGATGTTGGCGCTCTCGATCGCGCGATTGCTCACGTACATGAGCCCCGCGCCGAGCACCATCATCAGCATGTCGTTCGAGATCGCTTCCTCTTCCACCGATCCGGTGACCCGCAGCCACGAACGCAGATCGACCGTGTGCGTCTCGACCCCGGTTTGAGCAAGGATCTGCTCGGCGAGATCTGCGAGGCGGTCGTCTCCGCAATGGAGCACGTCGACTCGCGTCGGAGAAACGTCGGTCACGTTCTGTTGGCAGTAGAGGAACGAGCGCTGGAGTTCGCCCGCGAGAATGTCGCGCCGATCCTCCTTGGGCTCGTCGGGGTCGAAGCGGATCGAACGCGTGAAGATCGTCGCGCCGTCCTTGAGAATGCTGAAGACGACGAGATCTTCACCGAGGAGCACCTCGCCGATCACGTCGCTACGCGTCTCCTCGGCTTGGCTCAGGTTGAGCAAGAGCTGCGTCGCGGGGAAGAACCCCGAGACCTTGATCCCCGCCGTGCGGAAGACGTCGTAGTAGCGGAGCAACGACGGGCGAGAGATCGTCAGGATCAGCCAGTTCGTCACCGGCTTGCCCCCCGCTTCGAGCTCACCGAGCGGCCGGGCCGACCAAAGGAGCTCTTCTTCCGGCAGACCCGAGACCTGCAACGCGCGGTTTCGGAGGATCTTGCGAGCCTTCGATTCCTTCACGGGCGGGAGCGCGACCACCGACTTCTTCACGGCGTCTTCGGGCAGGATCACGTCGACGAGCTTCGGCTTCTCGGGAAACTCGCCGAGCACGATGTCGATCGCTTCGACGATCTCGCTGCCGTCCGTGCGCAGCGAACCCGGATCCGCCGGCGCCGACGCCATCCGGTGCAGGACGACGCCTTCTCGGCACGTGGACACGTGCGCCGCTGTCAGCCGGTCCGAGTTCAGCGCGAAGATCGTGCGCGGACGTGCGGAAGTCGTACCGCGTCGTGCCGCGAGCGGGAACGCCCGTTCGACTTCTTGATGTCGCTCGTGGACGCCGGCAACGGGAGCGACGTCTCCCTGCGGATCGAATTCGGGGGCGGGATCGTTCTGAGGTTGCAGTTCCATCGGAGTTCGAGACACCTCGGTTCGAGTTCGTGGATGAACTTCGGGCGCTCTCGTGCGGGGGTGCGAACGAGATCGCTCGATGCGTGCGATG
>JAUIME010000670.1 GCA_030433195.1 bacterium | reverse complement strand
TTCAGCGCCTCTTCGTCGGTCTCGATCGGACCGTCGGAGCCGGGAATCGTCTTCACGCCGGCCTTGCGCGCCACCTCGCGGGCTTCGACCTTGTTGCCCGCGAGCAGCATCGTCTCGGGCGAGGGCCCGATGAACGTGATGTTGCACGACTTGCAGACCTCGGCGAAGTGCGAGTTCTCGGCGAGGAAGCCGTAGCCGGGATGGATCGCCTCGACGTCGGCGATCTCGGCCGCGGAGATGATGCGCGGCACGTCGAGATAACTCTGCGCGCTCGCGGCCGGGCCGATGCAGATCGTCTCGTCCGCGAAGCGCAGGTACAGCGCGTCACGGTCGGCCTCGGAGTACACGGCGACGGTCTCGATACCGAGCTCGCGGCACGCCCGGATGATCCGAAGCGCGATCTCGCCCCGGTTCGCAATCAGGATACGCGAGAACATGACTACAGCGGCCGCACGACGAACAGCGGCTGGCCGAACTCCACCGGCTCACCGTTCTGGACCAGGATCTCGGCGATCGTCCCGGAGACTTCCGCCTTGATCTCGTTCATCACCTTCATGGCCTCGATGATGCAGACCACGCTCTCGGCGTTCACCTCGTCGTCGACGTTCACGAAGTCGTCGGCATCCGGGCTGGCGGCGCGATAGAACGTGCCGACCATGGGCGAATTGATCGTGAAGGTATCGGAATCGCCCGCATCCCCCGCGGCCTTGTCGCCGGCGCCGGCGGGTGCCGCGGGCGCTCCCTGCGGCATGGCCATCGGCATGGGCATGGACATCGGCATCGCGGCGGGCTGCGCCATCAGGAACGGGGGGTTCTCGCGCTCGGGTGCGGGCGGCTTCTTCTTCAGCCGCACCTTCTTGCCCTCTTCTTCGAGCTCGATCTCGAGGAGATCGTTCTCGTTCATGAGCTCGATGAGTCTTTGGAGCTCGGAGGCATCCATGGGAAGCCTGTCCCTCCCCGGCCGGGGTATCTGAGCGCGGACTCGGGCGCAATCTTCGGGACGAGAACGTCGCCGACGTCCTCGCGTTTCCCTACTTCTGCCCGTCCCGCGGGGAAACTGCGAACCCCGGCGGACGACGGCGTCCTGCCGGGTTCTGTCGTAACACTCGATCCAGCGCAAATTAGCGCGCGGATTCTAACAGCGTCGATTCTGCGGTGTCAACCAGAACCGGGCGGTCTCCGCGCGCACGCGCCTCTCTATCCCTTCGACTCGGTGCGTCGATAATCCCCCGACTTTCCGCCGGATTTCCGGTCGAGACGGACATCGGTGAGCTCCATGTCCTGCCCGTACATCTTGCACATGTCGTAGATCGAAAGCCCGGCGACGGATACGGCCGTAAGCGCCTCCATCTCGACGCCCGTGCGGTCCGTCCCTCGGACCGTGACTTCGATCCTGACGGAATTCTCGGCGAGAAGCTCGAACGCGACGTCGATCGCCGACAGTCGGATCGGGTGGCACAGCGGCAAGAGATCGGGGGTACGCTTGGCCGCCAGGATCGCTGCCACTCGCGCGGTCGCGAGCGCATCGCCCTTCTCGAGGGTTCCCGCACGCACGCGCTCGAGGACGTCGGGACGCATGCGCAGGACCCCAGTGGCAACGGCCGTGCGCGTCGTGGTCTCCTTCGCGGAGACGTCGATCATGCGCGCGTCGCCTCCTTGCCTCTCGGAATCCGGAGCGCGATCGACATCGCTCTCGTGCTCGTTCATGCTCACCTCACCTCCAGCTGCGATCGAACCGGCCTGCGAGGTTCGCACCGCTCCGATTCCGGTATCTCACCGATTCAGGTTCATCGAGTCGCGCGCGAGTCTAACAGCCTGCTCGGAAACTCACCACAGCGCCGCGTCCCCGTGATGCCGCGGCCCGATGCGGCGCCTCACGACCAGGGATCGTCTTGGAGAGGCCCGAACCGGTATTGGAACGCCTCCGCGATGTGCTCCTCGCGAACCGCCTCGGCGTCTTCGAGGTCCGCGAGCGTCCGCGCGACGCGGCGCAACCGGTGTGCGGACCTCGCCGACAGGCTCCCCGCACGGCACATCGACCGGTAGGCGCTTCGCACGCGGTCGTCGAGCGGGATCCATCGATCGAGCTCACGCGCGGAGACCTCGCTGTTGCGCCGAACGGACGCCTCGACGAAGCGTCGCGCTTGCCGCTCCCGCGCGGCCAGCACGCAGTGGCGCAGCTCGGCGCTCGTCGGTCCCGCCGCGAGCGATTCGCGGCTCGGATCCGACACGTCGAGAGCGGCGATCTCGAGCTGCAAATCGAAACGGTCGAGCAGCGGCCCGGACACCCGATTCCGATACCGCTGGATCTGGTGCGGGGTGCACATGCACGGGCGCGACGATGCGGCGTGGTAGCCGCACGGACAAGGGTTCATCGCCGCGACGAGCAGGAAGTCGGCCGGGTAGCGGACCGCGAGCCCGGCGCGTACGAGCCGCACCTCCCGTTCTTCGAGCGGTTGGCGAAGCGTGTCGAGGATCCGTTGCGGGAACTCCGCGAACTCGTCGAGGAACAGGATGCCACGGTGAGCCAGCGTGATCTCGCCCGGCCGCATCGGCGGCCCGCCACCGACGAGCCCCGCGAGACTGACCGTGTGGTGCGGCGCGCGGAACGGTGGCGTGCGCACGACGCCCCCCACCGAGGGGCCGCGCAGGCCGTGGATGAGCGTCACCTCGAGCGACTCGTCGCGATCGAGCGGCGGCAACACCGTCGGCAGCCGACGCGCCAGCATGGTCTTGCCCGAACCCGGCGGACCCGACAGCACGCAGTGGTGCCCGCCAGCCGCGACGATCGCCGCCGCGCGCTTGCCGAGCCCCTGGCCCACCACGTCCGCGTAATCGAGCTCGGAGCCGCCCGAAGCGCTCGACGTGGCATCTTCGTCGAGTTCGATCGGGAACCCGGTTCCGATCTGCGCGTTGGCATCGGCACGCTCGAGCTTCTCGACGGCCTCGGCCAGGTTGGCGACGCCCACGAAGCGCAAGCCCTCGAGCCACTGGGCCTCGTCGCGATTCGCGGCCGGCAGGACGAGCAACCGTTCGGGCGCGTCGCGTAACATCGCCCGCGCGACCGCGAGCACGCCGGGCACGGCGCGAACCTCCCCCTCGAGCCCCAGCTCCCCGAGGATCACGAGCCGCTGCGGATCTTCGATCGAGCATTGCCGCGACGACTGCAAGATGCCGAGCGCGATCGCAAGATCGAACGACGCTCCCTCCTTGCGCAAATCGGCCGGCGCGAGATTGACGAGAACTTTTCGATCCGGATAGCGGAATCGAGCGTTCCGCACGGCAGCCCGGATTC
>JAUIME010000669.1 GCA_030433195.1 bacterium | reverse complement strand
TGACGGACGATCTCGGCGTTGCATCTCCTCGCCGTATGGCCAATACGCCTCGTCGAAGCGCCTTGACCTCGCCGCCATCGCCAGCGAACAATTGAAGCGAATTTCTGACGCGCACCACTAGAGCGCGCTGGCGGCGGGGCCATATTCACGCGTCACTTGAATATGGAGCGAATCTCGCGCAGTATTCAAGGCAGCGTGAACGTGAGAGCCGGGTTTTCGGGGAAGACTCGATGGACGATCTCTTCGCCTCGCTGTCTCGGATCGCTGCGAAGTGGCAGGAAGAGCGACGGCTCACGTTCGACGAGAGCACGATCGATCCCGCCGCCGATCCCCGAGATGCCGCGGATGCCATCGCGCGAGCCAACGGCTTTCGACCTCTGGGGCCGAGATGGCGAGAGATCGATCGCGAAGCCGCGGAGTCCGTTGCGGTATCGATTCTTCACCGCGACCTGGCCTATGGCGCCGTCGTGATGGTGAAGGAGCAGGCCGAGGATTTCGCGACCCGTATGCTCGATTCTGTGTCTCCCGTTCGTGCGTGTTTCACGAACGGATCGTGGGACACGGCGCGCGATGCATGGCTTTCGATCACCGATTCGACGTTCGATGCGGGCGTCGTGTGCGTTGGGGCCGATCGAGCCGTGTTGCTCTGGGTCGAGGACGAGGACTGAGAGTTCACGCCGTGTTGCGCGAGCGGCCCGCGATCAGGAACAACAAACCAGGCACCGCCACGAGGGCGAACCACGGGCCTCGCGGTATCGAGCCGTGTGCGAGCGCCTGCACGAGGTAGAAGCCGGCCAGACAGGCGAGCGTGACGAGGCCGCCGACCCGCTCGCGCCACCAACCGAGCACGAGTCCGATCGCGACCCCACCCGGGAACAACGTCAGCAAGGTCACCCATTCGACCGTCGTTGGCGGGCGGGGGCTCGGATCGCCAGCCTCGCCAATCACGAACATCGCAACGAAAGCGAGGCTCGCGAGACTCCAAACGCGCGCGATCCAGCGCACGGTCGTTCTTCCACGATTCGGCATCGTTCTCGCTCCTGTCACCCCCCGATCGAACGAGGGGCTGCTCGCATGATACCGTCTCGGCAGCGGGGATGAATCATCGATGCTCGGCCCTTCGCGGTCGACGGGCCTCGAGGAGAATGACGAAGGTGCTGACCCCACTCGATTGTCGTGATGTCGAGAGCCTGCGGGAAGCGTTCCGTAGCGGCGCTCGAATCAAGTACGTGTTCTTCTGGAGCGACCGCGCACCCCACGACGGATCCGTCTCGGCTGCGTGTTTCAGCCAGTGGTTCGTCGCGCCCTTCGAAGTCGACGGGCTGGCCTACCGAACTGCCGAGCACTACCTGATGGGCGAGAAGGCCCGCCTGTTCGGCGACGACGAGGCGCGACAACGAATCCTCGCGGCCGGCGAACCGGGTGCGGCCAAACGCATCGGACGCGAGGTCCGCGACTTCGACGAAGTCGTTTGGGTGGAGCAGCGGTTTCGCATCGCGGTCGATGGCAATGTCGCGAAGTTCGGCCAGAATCCCGCGCTGGGCCGTTTTCTCGTGAGTACAGCGAAGCGTGTGCTGGTCGAGGCGAGCCCGGTCGACACGATCTGGGGAATCGGCCTCGAGTCGAAGGATCCCGCCGCGACGGATCCACAGAAATGGAGGGGGGAGAACGTGCTCGGATTCGCTCTGATGGAAGCGCGGTCGCGGCTCCTTGATGCAGGTCTCGAGCCGTGAGCGAAGAGTGGGATTTCTACCTCTGCCGGGTCGATGACGAAGTTGCGTCGATCTCCGTCGATTTGGGAGCGAAGGCGGGAGCCCCTGACGAGAGCAGGCCGACTCTCGTTTGGGTACGAGTTCACGTGTGCCAGCCCCGAGAGAATGGCTTTCCGACCAAACCGGAACTTGCGGCGTTGGCCGCGATCGAGGATCGGATTGTCGAAGATCTGAAGAGTTCGGAGAACGTCGTCTACATCGGCCGATGTACGTGCGACGGAGCGAGGGACTTCTACTTTTACGGCTCCGATGGTGTCTCGTGCGAGGCCAGACTCACACGGAGCATGGCGGCGTTCCCGGACTACCGGCACGAGGTCGGGCATCGGGACGATCCGGATTGGAGCGTGTACCAAGACTTCCTGTATCCGCCCGAACGCGACATGCAGACCATTCAAAACCGGCGGGTGCGGGATCTCATGGATCGCCAAGGTGACCAGCCCGAGATCGAGCGACCCATCGATCATTGGATCTACTTCGACAACGTGAACGATCCATCGAAGTTCGAGCGAGTCGTCGTCGACCGAGGCTTCACAGTCCGCCGGCGAGACGCACAAGGCGATCGTTTCCTTCTTGTGGTGACCCGATCGGAATGCGCGACCCTCGACCAGATCGACGCGACGACTCTCGATCTCTACGACCTCGCTCGCGAGTACAATGGCGAATACGATGGCTTCGAGAGCCCGGTCACGAAGGAATCCGACGGGACCGTCACGTAAGACGGCCTGGCCGGACGCACGGACGAAGATGCAGATCACTCTCGATACGAACGCGCTCGTCGTCGACCGGAGAGAAGTCTTGCTGCCGCTCGGGCGATCGGCTGCGCATGACCTCTTCGGAGCGCCCGAGAGCTTCCACGATCCGCAGCCTGCGGCACCGTATGGGCATCGCAACAATCGAGCCCATGTGTACGACCGCGCCGGCTTCTACTTGATCGAACATCACGCCACACGAAACATCGACTCGATCACATTCGTGTTTTGCCCCGACGAGATTCGGTTCGGCCGGCCGCAGGCGAGCTTTGACGGGATCCTTCGGCTCGGTGGACTCGAGATCGACGCGACGACATCGGAACGAGACCTCGAAGCGTCGACGCTGTCGCTTCGACGATGGCTTGCGGGGTGTTGGAGTGCGGCCGGCCGCATCCATGTTGCCGTGGACACGCGTGGTGCGCGCTTGCCGAGCGGGCGTCGCAGCCGCAAGCCTAGGGTGATTTCGGTGTCGGCGTCGGCGTCGGCCGACGCGTTGGACGGAAGCCGTCGCGGACGGTTGTAGATTCGCTACGATCAGAGGGCGCTCGTCGTGTCGATTCGCTTCGGGAGGGATAGGCGATGGAACCCGTGATCGATCATGTTCAGATCACCGTTCGTGACATGGATGCCGCGGTGCCGTTCTACGACTGGATGCTGGGGCTTCTCGGGTTCGACGTTGCGGGAAAGACGTCGGCGGTGCTCGAGGAGTACGACATGCATGTGGTCGAGTATCTGCATCCGCGGCTCGTGATCGCGATCAGCTCGCCGCGACGAG
>JAUIME010000668.1 GCA_030433195.1 bacterium | reverse complement strand
CGGCCAGAAACGCGATCGCCCCCCCGTCCAGACACGCGACGAAGAAGCCCCACAGGGTGAGGTTGAGGAAGAGGTAGGGCAGAAAGCTTCGAAGCTCGACGCCGAACAGCCGCGCAAAGACCAGGCCGATCACGGCTGCCATGAGAAGCGGTGACAAGACCGCCCACGCGAGGCCGAGCATCGTCGCGGTGTAGCGTCGCACGAGGTCCAGCCGGGCGAGCTGCCAGGCGATCGACAGCGTACGCAGGTGCTGCTGTCGGGAGCCGAAGACCGGCGCGCGCGTGCCCGGAGTGGTCGTCCCGGCCATCAGACGAACCACCGCGCGACGTCCGCCGGAGAACGGCGTCTCCGCGCCTGGATCCGTCGGCGATGCCGCATCAGCCGTGGCCACGCGCGCGCGACGTCGACGAACGCGGGCAACGAGCTCCGCTCTCGGACGAGGCACCCCCCCAGAACGACCAGATCCCGCCCCGCGCCGCGGAGGCCGCAACGAGCGACCACCGCCCTGTCGGCATTCTTGATCCTCATGAGAAAGCGGTTCTTGACCGAGTGACGGTTGAGCTCATCGGCGACGTCCGCTCGGTTCTCGGGCAAGACACGGCGAACGTGGTACCCGACGGCCTTCGGGACGTAAAGACAATCCCATCCGAGGAGCTGCGCGCGCCACGCCACGTCGGCGTCCTCACGGTAAGCGAAGAACTCCTCGTCGAAGAACTCGCCCTCGACGGAGACGTCCTCGATCATCGCGCGGCGATAGCAGGCGGCCGCACCCGTGGCGCCGAACACGCGCTCTTCCTCGTCGTACTGTCCCCGGTCCGGCTGCTCGGACCCGCGATCGAGGTGACGAAAAGAGCGGTGAAACTCGATCCCCGTCGAGTCGAGCGTCGGCGGCTCGCGCGGCGCCCCACTCGGCTCCGCGCGCAAGAGCTTGCCGCAGAGCGTCCCGAGGGGCGGCGGATCGTTCGTGTGCGCCGCCAAAGCCGCCAGGTGGCCGGACGCGAGCGTCACGTCGGGATTCAGCGCGAGCACCCATTCCGAGCGCGACACCGCGATCGCCTGGTTCTGTCCGGCCGCGAACCCGAGATTCGTCGCGTTGCGCTCGACCCGCGTCACGACGGGATGGCGGGTCGCGATTCCGGGCCCCTCGTCGGACGAGGCGTTGTCGACGACGATCACCTCCGAGGGCGGTTCCGTCTGGACCGCCAACGCGTCGAGGCATCGCGGCAGATCGCGTGCGCTGTCGAAGGTGACGAGCGTCACGGCGATCCCGCTCACGGGTCGCCACCCTCCCCGCCACGGCCGACTCGTGCCTCGATCGGCAGAGCCGCAACCCCCGTGAATGGGGGTCCCTCGCCGGGGACGACCTCGATCACCGCGGCCCGGTCCCACCAGTCGTAGTTCGAATCGACGTGCGCGTGATCGCGATGCAACGCGACGCTGAGCGAGTACGTACCCGTTCCGAGATGCAAGCGCGTACGAAACTCCGCCTCGAACGTCTCGCCACTCGCGCCGGGCACGGACTCGACGCCGAGGTGAAACGTGTTCGAACCGAACACGTCGGCGCCCAGGCGGTCGCGCAGAACGAACCCGACCGTCGGGCACGCCATCTCCCCGTTGAGCTTGAAGCGGCATCGCACGACGGCCGGTGCGCCCACGCGAAACAGCCGAGCGGCCTTGCCCGACTCGTCTTCGACGACGACCGAGACGATCTCCGCCTCGCGGGAGCCCGAGCGCGTGATCGAACGTCCTTCTGCGTCCTTCTTCTGCTGGATCTCGGCGTCGTGCTCCTTCTGCGCGATCCGGGCGTTGTAATAGTCGAAGACCGTGTCGGGCTTGTCGTCGAGTACGAGTCTCCCCGCTTCGAGGAGGAGCGCACGATCGCAGAGCGACTTCACGGCGCCCGGGTCGTGGGTCACGAAGAGAAGGGTCGTCCCCTCCTCCCGGAACGCGCGAATGCGACTCATCGACTTGTGCTGAAAATACGCGTCGCCGACCGAGAGAGCCTCGTCGACCATGAGGACGTCCGGGCGCACCGCCGTCGCCGCGCTGAACGCGAGACGGACCTGCATTCCCGTCGAGTACGTTCGAACGGGCTGATCCATGTGCGCGCCGAGCTCGGAGAACTCCTGCACCCAGGGCAGAATGCGCGGGATCTCGCTCTCGTCGACTCCGAGCAATCGACAGGCGAGCGCGGCGTTCTGCCAACCATCGAACTCCGGATGAATCCCCAGCCCGAGCTCGAGGAGGGCCGCCACCCGACCGTCGATCTCGAACGAGCCCTCGCTCGGCAGCGTGGTGCCCGACAGGATTCGCAGAAGCGTGCTCTTCCCCGCTCCGTTCATCCCGATGATCCCGACGGATTCGCCCTCCCGGACCTCGAAGTCGACGTCGCGAAGCGCCCACTCCGCACGATGCAGCGTCCTCTCCCCACGCGACATCCACTCGAGCAGCTGATCGCGCGCGCGACGATAGACGCGAAACTTCTTCCCGAGGCCCCGGGCGACGATGCGGCCCATCAGAGGTAATCCGTCATCTCGCCGGCGAGCCGGCGGAAGACCGCACGGCCGACCCCGAGAGCGAAGAGGGCCACGACGACGTGCGGAAGAAAGGCGATCCAGGTCGGCGATCGGTCGTAGAGCAGGATGCCCTGATAGGCGTCCACGAACGCCGTCATCGGGTTGAGGGAGACGAGCATCCTCAGGCGATCCCCGAGGATCGAAACAGGATAGATGATGGGAGTGAACCAGAACCAGAATTGGAGGAGGATCGCGACGACGTGCCCGGCGTCGCGAAAGAAGACGTTGAAGACGCCCAGCGCCACACCGAATCCGACCGCGATCGTCTGCTGCAACAAGAGGAGCGGAACGAGTCCGAGAAGCGGCCAGCCCGGGAACCGACCGAGCAAGAGCATCACGAGCAGGAGCAGCGCGAAGATGATGACGAAGTTCACGAACGCCGAAGCGAGCACGATGATGGGCAGCGACGCCCGGGGGAACGTCATCTTCTTCAGAAGATTCCCCTGGTCGACGAATGCGCTCGTGCAGCGCTGAAGGGTCTCGACGAACATGTTCCAGGGAAGCAACCCCGCGCAGAGGAAGATCCCATAGCTCGTTCCGTCGTCGACCCCGGGAAGACGAGCGCGCATCACCTGCCCGAAGATGACCGTGTAGATGAAGATCATCGCGAGCGGGTTCAGGACGGACCACACGGCCCCCAGCGCCGAGCCCAGGTAGCGCGCCTGGAACTCGCGCCGGACCATGCTCGCGATGAAGCTACGGTAGCGCCAGAGACCTTCCAG
>JAUIME010000667.1 GCA_030433195.1 bacterium | reverse complement strand
ATAGCTGCGCACGGGAAGTGTGAGCAGGAGCTCTTCGGTTCCGAGTTTGCGCTCTTCGGCCCAAAGGCGCATCGACAGCGCCGGCACGAGCAGCACGAACCACCTCGGGAACAGGTTCAGCAAGGAACCGACCGACGCGTACGCATCGAGAAACGCGTACAAGAAGTAGAAGCTCGTCGTCATCAACAAGAAGACGATGACGAAGATGTAGGCGATCGGGGAATTGACGTAGCCCCAGAGTTCCTTCTTGAAGATCGCGAGCGTCCTCGTCATGGCGAGACCTCCTCTCGCGAAGCGGAGTCACCGGAATCGGATTCGGTGCCCCCGTCGCCAACTGCAGCGACTGCGGGCTCGTCGGCCGAACCACGGGCGGTGTCGCGAGTCTGGTAGCGGAAGACGTCTTCGAGCGTCGGGTCGATCGCGGTCAGCCGTCGCAGTCGCCAGCCCGCTTCGCGCGTCGATTCGACGATGCGGTCGCGCACGGCGACGTCGTCGTCGGACGCGACACGCAGCTCGTACTCCGGCGTGTCGTTCGTTCCATCGCTGATCGACCCGAGTCGTTCGACCGATCGGACGCCCGGCACGGCCGAGATCCGTTCGACGACGGCGTCCTCGCCGGGCGCGCCCGCCACGCTCACGCGCAGCGGTCTCGCGTCCGGAATCGCACGCTTGAGTTCGTCGGGAGATCCGAGCGCCACGGCGCGCCCCGCGTTGATGATCAGCACGCGCTCGCACAGCGCCTCGACTTCGGACAGAATGTGCGTGCTCCAGATGATCGCGCGTTCTTTGGCGAGCTCGCTCACAAGCCTGCGAACCTCGACGATCTGGTTGGGATCGAGCCCCGAAGTCGGCTCGTCGAGAATCAACACCGGCGGCCGATGGACGAGCGACTGCGCGAGACACGTGCGCTGGCGATAGCCCTTGGAGAGGTGCCCGATCAGCCGCCCCGCGACCGCCTCGAGGCCGCAGTCGGTGATCGCCGCCGCGACCGCGCGCTTGCGGTCGCGCCTGGCGACTCCGCGCGCCTCGGCCACGAAGCGTAGATACTCGGTCACCGTCATGTCCGTGTAGACGGGCGTATGCTCCGGCAGGTATCCGATACGACTTCGAGCTTCGAGGGGTTCGTCGACCACATCGTAGCCGGCGACGCTCGCCGATCCCGACGACGGGTTCAGATATCCCGTGAGGATGCGCATCGTCGTCGACTTGCCGGCTCCGTTCGGCCCGAGGAAGCCCAAGACCTCCCCGGATCGCACTTCGAAGCTCAAGTCTCGGACCGCATGCACGGATCCGTAGCTCTTCGACAGTCGGGCGACCGAGATCATCGTCGCCTCGACCCGCGATTCGATTTCATGAGTGATTTTCTCCGGTCGCGAAGGATGCGCGACGCGCGTCGCCGCCATCGTTCGGGACGTATAGCAGATCGCTCGCAACGCGACAATTGAACGCCGTTTGCATCCGAAACGGCATCTCGCGTCACGAGCCGGAAACCGGGTTCCATGCGGTGTCGGCCCGGAACAAGCCGGTGTCGTCACCCTCGTGCAGCACGTTGAAGATCACCGCGTCGGCCGATTCGTCGTAGGCGAGCATCGACCGATCGTCGGCCAGGTACACGGACATCGAGAACGCTCCGGAAAGCAGCCGCAACGACGGCAACCGGAACGTGGCATGCCCTTCGAACACGCCCGATTCGCCTCGAACGAGCGGTACCTGGTGCCCCTCGTGATGCATGCTGCTCCCGAACAGGAACATGTGATCGTATCGGTCGATTCGGATGCCGATGTTGAAGACGAGATCGGGATCCGGTGCTTCGTAGGTGATGTGGACGTCGACGTCGTCGCCCGTCCGGACGTCTTGCGTCTCTCGCCCGTCCGCGGTCGCCATCCACACGCGCCGCAGGCGGGGCCAGTTCTTCTCGCGGCCGATCCGGTCGAGGTGCGCGCGCGCGGCCTGCTGCTCGAGCGCGCGCACGTGCTGCACGTAGACTTCGGTCGTCGGCAATACGGGTCCGTCGAGCCGGAGTTTGCCATGATCCATCCAAAGCGCCCGATCGCAGACGCGACGGATCTCCTGAACGTCGTGGGAGCAGTACACGATCGTACCGCCCTCGTCCCGATAGTCATTCATCGCGTCGACGCACTTCTGGTGGAAACTCGCGTCGCCGACCGCCAGCACCTCGTCCACGAGCAGGAGGTCGGGCCGCACCTGGATCGCGACGGAGAACCCGAGCCGCATCATCATGCCCGTGGAGTAAGTCTTCAGCGGACGCTCGATGGCGTCACCGAGGCCGGCGAACTCCAAGATGTCGGCGAGCCGACGCCGGCGCTCGCGTCGCGGCAAGCGCAGGAGATCCGCGGAGAAACGTGCGTTCTCGAGGCCCGAGAACTCGGGGTGGAAGCCGATCGCGAGATCGGTCAGCGCGTAGCACCGCCCGACGACATCGAAGCTCCCCGCCGTGAGCGGCGTCAAACCCGCGAGGATCCGCAGCAGGGTCGTCTTCCCGGCACCGTTGTGTCCGATGAGGCCGACACAGGTCCCGCGCTCGATTTCGAACGACACGTCGTCGAGCGCCGTGATGCGTTCGTGCGCGATGCGCCGGCCGAACGTGGCCCACTCGCGAAAACGCTCCTTCGCCGTTCGATAGTAGCGGAATACCTTGCCGATGTTCCGCGCACGACAGATTACGTCCACCGGCCTCGCCTCGTGGCTCCCCCGCAAGCGATCCTCGCGCCGCCCGCGCGAGCGATCCGCCTATGGTACAAATCCCGCGGTTCGCGCACTCGCGCGCTCGGCCCGCCGATACCGTCGCGCGAGCCGATTCCGAAAGGCCTCGACATGCCACCGCCTTCCGCAGACGCCACCCCGAAACCGCGGGTCCTCGGGCTCGACCCCGGAGACCGGCGCATCGGCGTCGCCGTCAGCGACCCGCTCGGGTGGACTGCCCAGCCCGTCACCGTCCTCGATCGCAAGGGTTCGGCCGATCGGGCGTTCGAAGCGATCCGGGATCTCGTCGCCGAGTACGACGCAGCGGCCGTGATCGTCGGGCTCCCCGTGAACATGGACGGCTCGCACGGCCCGCGCGTCCGCGTCGTCGAAGCGTTCGTCCGCCGCCTGCAGGCGTTCGTGAATGTGCCGATCCACATGATCGACGAGCGCCTCTCGACGGTCGAAGCCGAAGAGGCCCTCCTCGCGCAAGGGCTCTCTCGCGACAAACGCAAGCAGCGCATCGACGTCGTCGCCGCACAGTTGATCCTGCAGCGCTATCTCGATCGGCCCGACGACGCGCGGCCCTTCGAGGTCGATTCGG
>JAUIME010000023.1 GCA_030433195.1 bacterium | reverse complement strand
TCCCTCGCCTGCTTCTAGCGCTGCTTGCATGGCGTCTGACCTCACGGAACACGATTCGCAGAACGACTCCGCACGTCTGTCTGCAT
Organism: bacterium; assembly: GCA_030433195.1. GTDB lineage: Bacteria > Planctomycetota > JACOTG01 > JACOTG01 > JAUIME01 > JAUIME01. The sequence goes on along the minus strand of JAUIME010000023.1, from coordinate 18,169 downwards.
CCCCGATGCCCCGGCAATGCGAGGGTCCGCCATGAGCGAATACACGATCGACCCCGATATCCAACGACGTTTGCACGGCCTCTCGCGGCTGATCGGCAACACGCCGTTGCTCGCGATCGACTTCCGGTTTCGGGGCGAGCCGCGCACGATCTATGCGAAGGCCGAGAACCTCAACCTGACGGGAAGCATCAAGGATCGGATGGCGCTGCACATCGTGCGGTCGGCGTACGAACGAGGCGACCTTCGGCCGGGGGCGTGGCTCATCGAGGCGACGAGTGGGAACACGGGGATCGCCTTCGCGGCGATCGGCCGAGCGCTCGGGCATCCGGTCGCCATCTTCATGCCCGATTGGATGAGTCGTGAGCGCATCGACCTGATTCGTGCGATGGGGGCGACGATTCACCTCGTGTCGCACGAAGAAGGCGGCTTTCTCGGGAGCATTCGACGCGCCGAGGAACTCGCGGCGGCGACGCCGGGTTCGTTCCTGCCGCGGCAGTTCTCGAACGTCGACAACGTCGGGGCGCACGTGCGCACGACGGGGCCCGAGATCTGGTCGCAGTGCAAGCTGCACGAGCTCGTCCCGGATGCGTTCGTGGCCGGGGTCGGAACGGGTGGGACGATCATGGGCGTCGGCGAATCGCTACGGCGGTGGAATCCGGCGGTGCGGGTGCATCCGCTCGAGCCGTCGAACTCGCCGACGCTCTCGACGGGACACAAGGTCGGGAAGCACCGCATTCAGGGCATCTCCGACGAGTTCATTCCGTCGATCGTGGACCTCGAGCGTCTCGATGCGGTCGTGAGTGTCGACGACGGCGACGCGATTCTCATGGCGCAGAAGCTCGCGTCGACGCTCGGTCTCGGAGTCGGCATCTCGTCGGGTGCGAACTTCCTCGGCGCGCTTTCCGTGCAGAACGAACTCGGCCCCGACGCCGTGGTCGTGACGGTCTTCGCCGACGACAACAAGAAGTACCTGAGCACCGATCTGCTGCACGATGAACCCGCTCGCGACGAACACGTCGCGCCCGACGTGGAGCTACTCGGCTTTCGAGGCATCAAGCGCGTGTGCGCGACGTGTCTCGATCCGTACGAGTTCACGCAGTCGCGTCCGCTCGCCGGGCCGGCCTCCCCGCGCTGAGATGAGTACCGGAACTCGACCGTGCAGGTACAATCCCCGTTCGGGTTTCTCACAGCGCGAGGATGGCGCATTCCGGTCGGTAGCGGGGACGACAAGCCGTGGCAAAGAAGCTCAAAGAGTGGTTCGACCGCGATTGTGCGGTGCGAATCGGCGAAGCGATCCAGGTTCACGATCCGTCGTTCGATCTCGAGGGATTCGTCGACGAAGTCGAGTCGAAGGTGCCGCCGCTCGAGCTGAAGGACCGCGTGTTCGTCATGGCGACGGCCCTCCGCGATCGGTTGCCGAGGGCTTATCCGCAGGCCGCCGAACGACTCCGTCTCTCCCTGGGGCCGCCGCTTCCCGGTGACACGGGCATGTTCACCGAGGGATACTGGCTGATGCCGATCGCCCGCTTCGTGGAGGAGTTCGGGCTCGATCACTTCGACGTCTCGATGCATCTCTGCGCCGAGATCACCCAACGCAATACGTCCGAGTATGCCGTGCGACCCTACATTGCGGCCGACTTGGAGCGGGCTCTGCGATTCGCTCGCGAGTGGGCGACATCGCCGAATCAGCACGTTCGCCGCCTCGCGAGCGAGGGATTTCGTCCGCGGTTGCCGTGGGCGAAGCGGCTCGACATTCTCGTCGAGGATCCCGAACCGGCGCTCGCGCTGGTCGAACCGCTGCGAGCCGATCCGTCGAGGTACGTTCGAAAGTCGGTCGCGAACCTGATCAACGACGTCTCGAAGGACCACCCGGGCCGGATCGAAGCTCTCGCGGCCGAATGGGGACGGGGTGCCGACGAGACTACGAAGTGGATTCTCCACCACGGAACGAGAACGCTGCGCAAGACGAAGTAGAAGCACGCGGGAGGGCAGTCGTTTGCGAGGTTCGCTCGCGGCGATCGCTCGCCTACGCCGTCGTTCCGGCCCGTCCGAAATCGTCTTCCAGCCGCTCGATGTCGTCCTCGCCGAAGTAATCCCCGCGCTGCACCTCGATGAACACGGCGTTGACCGTGCCCGGGTTGGCGACGCGGTGGATCGCGCGGAGCGGGATCTCGATGGACTGGCCTTCGCGCAGGGGGATCTCTTGGTCGCCGAGGGTGACGACGGCTTCGCCCTGGATGAAGAACCAATGCTCCTCGCGGCGCTGGTGGCGCTGGAGGGAGAGGCGCTTGCCGGGGTAGACCGTGATCCGCTTGACCTTGTGGTCGGCGCGGTCGGAGAGGACCTCGAAGAATCCCCAGGGGCGATGATCTTCTTCGTGCTTCATGCGATCGAGGATCCCTTGGTAGAGGTCCTTGTAGCGTTCGGCGCTCGTGGGTGAGCTGTCGGGGAGGACGGCTTCGAGCTCGAGGTCGTCGAGGTCGGTGGTCTCGGGGATGCCCTGGCTGACGTACGCGCAGTCGGAGTTGTATCTTCGGAGGATCTCGAGGTCAGCCTCGGTTGGCTCGCCGTCGATCGTACACAAGAGCGGGCGACCGCTCGACCGGACGAACTCGATCGAAGGGGCACCGGCCATCGTGTGGATCAGGTCGACGCTGCCGCATGCGGCCAAGAACTGCGCCACGTCGGCGGCCGACCCGGCCGGCACCTCGACGATCTCGAAACCGGCGTCCGCCTGCGAGGCCATCTCCTGCAGACGTCCGAACAGCTCCTGCTCCGGTTTGCCGAGCAACGCGATACGCATGGGGCGGATCCTCCTATGGAGATCGACCCCGGGTCTTTCGGCAAACGCGGACCATAACATGAATTCGGCGAGAGGCGAGGGCGTGACGGCGGCGATCGAGAAGACCTACGAGACGGCGGCGATCGTCATGCCGCCGATGGATCGCTGGGAGCCGATCCAGCAGATCCGGGAGCGCCACGATCGCCACATCCGGCGCTGGATGCCGCATCTGAACGTCCTCTACCCGTTCGTGGCGCCGGACCGCTTCGACGAGGTCGTGCCCGCGATGCGGCGGGCGCTCGCGCGGATCGAGCCGTTCACGATCGCGCTCTCGGGCTTCCGGTCGTTCTCCCACGGCCGCGGCAAGTACACGATGTGGCTCGTGCCCGAGCCCGACGAGCCCATGCAGCGGCTCGCGGCCGTGCTGCGCGACGAGCTGCCGTGGCTCGACGACCAATTCCGCTTCGAAAACGGCTTCACGCCGCACCTGAGTGTCGGTCAGATCCAGGGTTACGCCGGCGTGAAGGCCTTTCTCGCGAAGTACCGCCCGCGCTGGCGACCGATCGAGTTCCGCGTCGACGAGCTGTCGTTGATCTGGCGCAACGCGCCCCCCGACGACGTCTTCCGCTACGATCGCGGCGTGTGGCTCGGCGAGGCCGAGGCCGAGGTCGACGAAGACGACGCGGACTGACGAAATCTGTCGCGACGGCGATCGATCGCGTACAATGAGAAGCCACGCCACGATCCGGTCGAAACAGCATCTAGGTTACGCAGAGTCATCGGGAGGCGAGTTTGCCTGCGCGCCCGCGTGTCGGCTCGTCCGACGCGAGGCGCCGAGCGTTGCCTCGACCTCCACCGATCGCGATCCCTGTCGTGCGAGCAGGATCGATCGCGCGGCATCGACGACTCGTCCGTTCGACCGAGACGCTGCAAAGGCTGGAGCGAGCCTCATGACGCGAGACGATTCCCGATTGCGATTCCGAACCCGAATCCTCCATGCGATGCTCACGGTGTGCGCGATGTCCGCCGTCTGGGCGATGCCCGGCGCGGCCGTCGCCGCGGGCAAGTCGCCGCTCGACGCGAGTGACGACGCGCCGTTCGGCATTGCCGAGGCCGCGCATCTGCTTCGCCGCGCGGGCTTCGGCGGGACGCCCGAGCAGATCGCGCAGCTCGCGTCGCTCGGGCGCGACGCGGCCGTCGACATCCTCGTCGACTACGACCGCATCCCGATCGGGCACGCGCCGTACGACGCCGACGAGAGCACGACGATCGCGCTCGAACGCCGGCTCGCCGAGGAGCTCACCGACGAACAACAGCGCGACACCCGCGACAAGCTGCGTCGCCTCAACAATCGGCACATGGAAGGCGTGCGCGCGTGGTGGCTCGAGCGCATGGTCGTCACGAATCGTCCGCTGCAAGAGAAGATGACGCTGTTCTGGCACGGTCACTTCACGAGCGGGTATCGCGAGGTGTATTCGTGGCGCGACATGTATCGCCAGAACGAGTTTCTGCGCGAGCACGCGCTCGGAGACTTCCGTGACCTCGTGCTCGGGATCAGCCGCGATCCCGCGATGGTGAAGTACCTCGACGGCGCACGCAACGTGAAGCAGTCGCCGAACGAGAACTACGCGCGCGAGCTCATGGAGCTGTTCACGCTCGGCGAGGGTTCGTACAGCGAGCGCGACATCAAGGAAGCCGCGCGCGCGTTCACGGGTTGGGGCGTCGACGAGGCGGGCTTCCGCTTCTATCCGGATCGCCACGACGAGGGCACGAAGTCGTTCTTCGGGCGTCGCGGCCGACTCGACGGCGAAGACGTCGTCGACATGTTGATGCGGCATCCGAGCGCGCCGCGTTTCATGGCGCGCAATCTCCTCGAGTCGTTCGTCTATCGCGAGCCGAGTGACGAGGTGGTGGAAGCACTCGCCGGGCGCATTCGAAAGCACGGTTTCGAATTCCGCGAGGTGATGCGCGATCTGTTGCGAAGCGACGCGTTCTACTCGCAGAAAGCGCGATTCTCGCAGGTGAAGAGTCCCGTCGATCTCGTGGTCGGCGCGGCGCGAGCGCTCGAGATCGAGGCCGTGCATCCGTACGGTCTCTACGTCGCGTGCCGCGAGATGGGGCAGATGCTGTTCCAGCCGCCCAACGTGAAGGGCTGGGACGGCGACGACCGCTGGATTACCGCGAGCACGCTGTACGCGCGGTACAACTTCGGTCGGCGCCTCGTCGAACCGGGCCGCAAGGACCGGGCGGTGACGCGCGGAGGCAAGGAGCGTCGCGGCAAGCGTGACGGCGCGGGCGCCGACTCGGGAGCCGATGCGGGCGACGCGATGTCGGGTGCGATGACCGACATGCAAAGCGGACCGCCGCGACTCTACGCGGACGACGAGCTCGCGATGACGCTGTCGATGGCCGAGATCCGCCCCGACGTCGTCGCGACCGAGAGCTACGACCCCGCGCCCGTCATCGAGCGGTACGAGCTCGGCGACGCGGCGGCGATCGTCGATCATTACCTCGCGAGGCTCGTGCAGCGGCCGATCGACGACGAGCGGCGGGCCGTGCTCGTTGCGGCGTTGTCGCCCGCGGGCAATCCGTTCCGCCTCGATGCACCCGACGCCGCGCGCCGTATCCGCGACGTGCTCGTGCTCATGATGAGCATGGCCGAGTATCAGGTTCACTGACGAGTTCCAGCTCCACCGACGAAACCAGAATCCCTCGAGTCCGGCGAGCCGAAGCGACACTGACGAAACGACGGAGGCGACCATGTCCGATCCGAAAGTCACCACGCGACGCGAGTTCTTGCGCAGCCTCACGCTGGCCGGGGTCGGTGCGACCGTGCCGGTGTTCGTGAACGACCTGGCGTGGGCCATCGCGAATCCGCTCGATGCGCCGCTCGTCTCGTCGAAGCCCGGCGTGCCCGACGATCGCATCCTCGTCATCGTGCAGCTCGCGGGTGGCAACGACGGGCTCAACACGGTCATCCCGTATCGCGACGACAACTACTACGCGAATCGCCCGAACATCGCGATCCGTCCCGATCAGGTGTTGCGCCTGCGCGGCGACGTCGGCCTGCATCCGGCGGCGACGGGGCTCAAGGAACTCTACGACGAGGGGCTGCTTTCGATCGTGCAGGGCGTCGGCTATCCAAATCCCAACCGCTCGCACTTCGTGAGCAACGACATCTGGGAGACCGCGTCGCCCGAGCAGAGCACCGTCGAGGGGTGGGTCGGGCGCTATTTCGATCATCAGTGTTCGGGCAGCGATCCCGCGCCGGCCGAGTCGGCGATCGCGATCACGGGCGAGACGCCGCGTGCGTTCATGGGCGACACGTTCGACGGCATCGCGTTCACCGATCTGCGCAAGCTCGAGTGGGAAGGCGACGATTCGATGCGGGGGGCGTTCGAGAAGCTGAACGGTCCCGCCGCGGCGCCCGCGAGCACCGGCGACGACGACAAGACCTCGTACCTCACGCGCATCGCGATGGACGCGCGCGCGAGCGCCGAGCGCATGCGCCGCGCGATGGAGCGCCGCACCAAGTCGAACTACCCGAACCACGCGTTCGGCCGCTCGATGCTCACGATCTCGAAGATGATCCAAGAGCAGATGCCGACGCGCGTCTACTACGCGTCGCTCGGTGGCTTCGACACGCACAGCGCGCAGTTGCCGCGGCACGCGCAGCTCATGACGCAGTTCGGCGCCACGATGAAGGCGTTCCTGACGGATCTTGCACAGCAGGGGAATCTCGATCGCACCGTGGTGCTGACGTTCTCCGAGTTCGGGCGTCGCGTGGCACAGAACGCATCGGGCGGGACCGATCACGGCGAGGCGGCGCCGCTGTTCCTGTTCGGCGGCGACGTGCGTCCGGGAATCGTCGGGCGTCACCCGAACCTCGACAAGCTGCACCGCGGCGACCTCAAGTATCGGGTCGACTTCCGCCAGGTGTACTCGGCGATCCTCGGCAAGTGGCTCGCGGCCGATCCCGAAGCGGTCCTCGGTCGACGCTTCAAGCCGCTCGACATCTTCAAGACGGTGTAGCGCAGACCATGTGCGGACGGTTCACGCAGAAGAGCGGGCTCAACGACATTGCCGAAGCGTTTCCGTTTGTCGTCTTGCCGAACGAAGAGGTGGCGGGCGACGGGCCGGCGTCGCTCGCGGTCGAGCCGCGATACAACGTCGCGCCGACGCAAGAAGTGCTCGTGGTGACCGACGCGGACATGCCCCGGATCGAGACGCTGGTCTGGGGCCTCGTTCCGCACTTCGCGACCGAGGCGAAGGGCGGGCCGCCGCTCATCAACGCGCGCAGCGAGACGGTCGCGACGAAGCCGTCGTTCCGCGACTCGTTCCGCGAACGCCGGTGCCTCGTGTTCGCGGACGGCTTCTACGAGTGGCAAACGACCGATGCGGGCAAGATCCCGATGTACGTACGGCTCGCGAACGGCGAGCCCTTCGCGTTCGCGGGAATCTGGGACGCATGGCGCGATCCGAGCGGCCCGATGGACGCGCCGCCCCTTCGCACCTGCGCGATCCTGACGACCGATCCCAATCCGATGCTGCGCGAGATCCACGATCGCATGCCCGTGATCCTCACGGGCGCGGCCGCCGAACGCTGGATCGACCGTCGCGAGCTCGTCCCCGCGCTCGAGGCCCTGTGCGAGCCCTATCCCGCCGATCGTATGGAGGCGTATCCGGTGTCGACGCTCGTGAACCGCGTTGCCAACGACGATCCGCGCTGCATCGAGCGCGTCGCGAAGCAACGCTCGCTGTTCGATTGAGAGCGAGGCGCTCCGATTCGCGCCCGATCGTCCGCGGAACGAGTGTCGGCGCTATCGCTTCTTCTTGGCTCGTCGCTTCTTCTGCGCGAGGGCGCTGCCGGCAGCCGACTTGGCCGCCTTCTTCGCGGTCTTGCTTCGGAGCGTTCCGGCGGCTCTTGCCGCGACCTTCTTCGACGTCTTGCCCTTCTTTCGCTGGCGCAGGGCGCTGCCGGCGGCGGACTTTGCCCGCTTCGACGTCTTCTTCGACCGCAGAGCCTTCCCTGCCGCGGCGCCGGCCTTCTTGGAGGTCTTGCGGACTTTCTTTGCCGCGACCTTCTTCTTGGCCGCCTTCTTTTTCTTCTGCGCGAGGGCGCTGCCCGCCGCGGACTTGGCCGCCTTCTTCGCGGTCTTGCTCCGCAACGTACCGCCCGCTTTGGAAGCGACCTTCTTCGACGTCTTGGCCTTCTTCTTTCGTTGCGTCAGTGCACTACCGGCCGCGCTCTTGCCGCGCTTCGACGTCTTCTTCGATCGAAGCGCCTTGCCCGCGGCCGATCCGACTTTTTTCGACGTTCGCTTCGTCTTCGCCTTCTTGGCGACTTTCTTCTTCGCAGCCATGCTTCACAGCCCTCCCTTGTCGTGATTCGGTCGTCGTGGTGAGCGTCACCACCTTCAATGGTCATACCACGTTTCCGACGTCGCATGGGGTCCGCGGGTAACGAGCGCATCGAGTGATGCGCTCCGCTTCGCGTTGACCCCGCGACCGACCCCGGCTAGGATGGCGCGCGGCGGGCCGAACGAGTTACGAACGGCGAAGTTGCGAACGACGCGAAGCGAAGCGGGGGGCGGATGCCGGAAGCGGACGATCGACTGTCGCGAGCCGTCGCGGGCGACGAGCAGGCGTTGACCGAGCTGCTTCTCGAGCACGGTCCGGTGCTGCGTCGTCGCATCGAGCGGTCGATGGCCGGGAAATGGCGGTCGGTGCTCGAGGCCGACGACGTGCTGCAGGTCACGTACCTCGAGGCGTTCCTGCGGATCGGTCACTTCGTGCCGCGCGGGGACGGTTCTTTCGGAGGTTGGCTGCGGCGTATCGCCGAGAACAACCTGCGCGATGCCGTGCGTGAGCTCGGGAGCGGCAAGCGTCCGCAGCCCGAACGGCGCGTGGCGGCGGTGCCCGAGAACGGCGAGTCGGCCGCGGCGCTGCTCGAACACCTCGGCGCCACGACAACCACCGCGAGCCGGCACGCTGCCCGCGACGAGATGAGCGCGGCCGTCGATGCGGTGCTCGATCGGATGCCGGCCGACTATGCGCGCGTGGTGCGGGCGTACGACCTCGAGGGCCGCCCGATCGAGGCGGTCGCGGCCGAGCTCGAGCGCTCCCAGGGGGCCGTCTACATGCTGCGGGCGCGGGCGCACGACCGCATGAAGGAGCTCCTCGGCTCGCAGACCAAGTATTTCACGAATCCTTCGTGAGCGATCGGGAGCGTTCGCGCTCGTGAGTGAAGCATGAGCAAACAAGGATCCGGTACGGGCTCGGGGCGTGACTCGGAGCTGATCGCCATGGCGCGCGCGCAGGTGGCGGGCGTCGCGGCCGAGCGCTCGAGCCGTGCGGACTTCGCGCTGCCGGGGTATCGCCTCACGGGCGAGATCCACCGCGGCGGTCAGGGCGTCGTATATCGCGCGAAGCACCTCGAAACAGGGCGCGACGTCGCGATCAAGGTGCTGCGCGAGGGGCCGTTTGCGGGCGAGGCGGATCTCGCGCGCTTCCAGCGCGAGGCGCGACTGCTCGGCTCGCTACGGCATCCGAGCATCGTCACGATCCACGACACGGGGCGCGTCGGTGGCACGGTGTACCTCGTGATGGACTACATCGACGGCGCGCCGCTCGACGTGCACGTGTCGTCGAATCGCCCGTCGCCGCGCGAGATTCTCGAGTTGTTCGCGCACATCGCGGAAGCCGTCAACGAGGCGCATCTGCGCGGGATCCTGCACCGCGACCTGAAGCCCGGCAACATCCGCGTCGACACGTCGGGCGCGCCGCACCTGCTCGACTTCGGACTCGCGAAGCGGCTCGACGGCGATGCCGACGATCCCGATTCGGACGACAGCGCTACGATGACACGCACGGGGCAATTCGTGGGGTCGCTGCCGTGGGCGAGCCCCGAGCAGGCCGAGGGACGCGTCGACGCGATCGATCTGCGTACCGACGTCTACTCGCTCGGTGTGCTGCTGTTCCAGATGCTCACGGGGACGTTCCCGTACGCGGTGTCGGGCGGCATGCGCACGGTGCTCGACGCGATCGTGAGCCACGAGCCGCCTGCGCCGAGTCGGCACGCATCAGACATCGGCGACGAGATCGACACCATCGTGCTGAAGTGTCTGCAGAAGGACGCCGCGCGCCGGTATCAGAGCGCGGGCGAGCTCGCGCGCGACCTGCGGCGCTACCTCGCCGGTGCGCCGATCGACGCCAAGCGCGACAGCACCGTGTACATGCTCCGCAAGACGCTCGCGCGGCATCGTATCGCACTCGCGGTCGCGTCGGCGTTCTTGCTCTTGATCGTGGTCTCGGGGATCGCGCTCACGATCCTCTACCGCGAGCAGCGCGCGGCGCGCATCGATGCCGAGCGCGAGTCGAATCGCGCGTCGCTTGCCGCTGCCGCCGCGAAACGCGAAGCCGGCCGTGCTCGCGAAGAGCGGGAGCGGGCCGAAGAGATGACGCGTTCGGCGCGGCGCAAGTTCGTGCTCGCGCGCCAAACCGCCGAGTTCATGATGCGCGAAGTGTCGGACCGGCTGCGCAAGTTCGCCGGCATGGCCGAGGTGCGCGGCGAGATCCTGCGCGAGGCGTATCGCAAGTTCGAAGAGCTGCTCGACGCCGAAGACGAAGACCGCGAAGTGGTGATCGGCGTCGCGAGTCTCCACTACCAGCTCGCGCGGATCGCCGAAGAGCTCGGCGACGGCGCGGGCGCCGAGCGCCACGCGAAGCGCTCCATCGAGATCTACGGACAGCTCCTCGAGGAGTATCCGGGCGATCGCCGCCTCGAACAAGAGCTCATCAATGCGTACCAGTTCCCGGGGTATCTCGCGTTGCGTCGCGGCGAGTTCGCGCGGTCGAGGGAGATCGCCGACGAACGTCTGCGACTCGCCGAGTCGTTTCACGCGGCGGCGCCCGACGAGCCCGAAGGCATCCGACTCGTGGCGTCGGCCTACGAGCAACTCACGGATTGGGCCGACATGCGACGCGACCGCGCGTTGCAAGAGCGATTCGCCGAAGAGCTGTTCCAGCGCCGCGACGAGATCTATCGCCTCGACCCGACCGACGGTCGCGCAACCGTCGAGGCCGCCGACGCGCTCGAGCGCATGCACCGGCTCACGATCGCCAAAGGCGAAGTCGATCGCGCGGATCGTTTCGCACGACGCTGCCTCGAGCTCCGCGAGAAACTCATCGAAGCCGACCCCCAGAGCCGCGACTTCCTGCGCGCGATGTCCAACGCTTACGAGATGATGGCCGAGGTCGCCAAGTTCCGCAACGACGTCGCCGAGAATCGCCGGTGGTCCGAGAAGATGCTCGACGCGAAGAGGAAGATCGAAGAACTCGAGCCGCGCAACCCCGAGGCGATGTCCGACGTCGGCACGTCGATGACGCGCATGGCGATCATCTCGAACCAGGAGGGCAAGGCGGAGGACGCGATCGCATGGGCCGAGCGCGCGGCCGAGCAGTTCCGCAGGCTCACCGAGGCGCAACCGGATCGCATGAAGTATTGCCGCAGCTACGTCTGGTGCCTCGACTTCCTCGCCGCCATGCTGCGCCATGTCGGGAAGGACGACGTCGCGCGCGATCACACGCGCGAGCTGTATCGCGTGCTCGATTTCGCCACGCGCCGCTCCGACGCCGATTCGGTGCTGCTGACGGCGTACGCCATCAAGAGCCTCCACACCGACGATCCCGAGCTCCACGATGCCGACCGGGCTCTCGAGTTGGTGCTGCGTGCGGTCGAATCCGATGGCGGTACGACCATGAGCTCACTCGAGACCCTCGCCGAAGCGTACTGGCAAACCGGCGATGCCGCCTCGGCCCTCGACACCCTCGAACGCTGCCGCGCCGTCACCCCCGCCGGTCTCCGCGGCGATCACGCTCGCTTCGATCTCGCCGAGCAACGCTACACGAATGACAGCGCCGCGCCGCGAATCCGGTGAGCAGGATTCCGTAGTCGACGGCCGCAAGTGCCTGCATCCATCTGGGTGGCACGGCGGCTCACTCTCGTTCTCGTGAACGTGATCCCGTGCGTGTATGGGTACGTATCGCACGGTCGTCCGAAGACCCGAGAAAAAACTCGATTCACGCGTGAGTGATCTCTGCGTGTTGCGCTCATCGATCCGTGCGGCGAGCGATGCCGCACGATGACGAGGCGCGCCGCGCGGATCCGGAACGCGGGCGCGTCGCGACCACTCACCCGAACAGACGAATCGAACTTCACGACGGACGAGGAGGCATCACGATGCGACGGTACGGATTCGCGCGCTCGATCACGCTCGGCGCGCTCCTGGTGATGATGATGATGGCGGCGTCGACACCGGCGAGGGCGGGGAACCCGCCGATCGTCGAGCTCTCGATGAACGAAACGCTGTACCAAGACATGTACGCGAACCTGCCGGCCGGCTATCGGCCGATCTCGGTGACGGCGTACGGGCCGCAAGGCATGGCGGGCTTCACGGCCGCGTTCATCGACGACGGCGTGCCGTTCGGCGACTGGATCGCGCGGCACGGCATGACGGCGCAGACGCTCGAGGACGAGATCGAGCTCTATCGCCCGCAGGGCTACCGCGTCTTCTGCGTGGACTCGTACGGCCAGTTTCCGAACGAACGCTACACGGCCCTGTGGGTGAAGGATGCCCAGAACCCGACGGACTGGGAGGTCTACACGCAGGTGCAGCCGGCCAACTTGATCAACCTCGTGAACAACGAGGCGGCGCTCAATCGCGTGCCGGTCTGGATCTCGGGAACCGAAGGTGCGAATGCGCGCATCGCGGTCGCGTTCGACACCAACGACGAGGGCTACAAGTGGGATTACGCCTTCGGCATGAGCGAAGCGGGATACCAAGACACCGTCAATGCGTTCCTGCCCGTCGGTTCGCGCGTCACCTGCGTGACGATGTACGGCGATCCCGCCGCGCCGCTGTACGCGGCGATCTGGTTCCGTCCGGACGGACCGAACTGGGAGCTCCAGAACGCGTGGTCGGCGCGGCACGACGACGATCTGTTCGAGCACGAGGACTACGCGCAGAACCTCATCGACGCGGGGTATGTCCCGTCCTCGATCTCACAGTCGGTCAACGTGCTCGCCGGCGAGTTCGCGTCGGCGTGGTATCGGCCGAACGAACCCGAACAGCTCACGATCACCGGCCCGGACGTACCGGCGCTCAGCGATCTCGACGACGTGATGGTGCAGTTCATGCAGGATCGCAAGATCTCGCACGGTGCGCTCGCCGTGACGCGAGACGGCCGACTCGAGCTCGCTCGAGGCTACAACTGGGCGCCGGCGAGTGAACCGCTCACGACTCCCGAGACGAAGTTCCGCGTCGCGAGTGTGTCGAAGCCGCTCACGGCCGTCGGGGTCATGAAGATGATCGAGTCGGGGCAGTACGGGATCGATCTCGACACCACGCTCGCGGAGATTCCGGGCATGGACACGTCGGGCTGGATCGACGGGCGCCTCGTGAACAACTCGCTGCGGTGGCTCCTGCAGCATCGCGGCGGTTGGGATCGCGACTCGACGAAGACCGTCTTCGGTCTCAAGAGCGTCGAGTGGTCGCCCGTTCCCGTGATCATGCCGGAACCCGGCTTCGATCCGATGTTCCGCGACTTCACGATCGCCGACGAACTCGGCGTACCGCTGCCGATCACGCAGTCGCACGTCACGCAGTACATGAAGAACTACATCGCGAGCTTCGAGCCGGGTGACGGCTACGCGTACTCGAACTTCGGCTACATGCTGCTCGGTCGCGTCATCGAGGCCGTGACGGGGGAAGACTACGAGACGTGGACGCGCGACAACGTGCTGTGCCCGATCGGCGCCGGCGGGATGTTCCTCGGCACCGGCCCGCAAGAGAACGTGCAGCCGGACGAGGTGCCGTACCGACATGCGATGCGCATTCTGCTGCGCAACGTCTACGGTCTGTCGCCCGAGTATCGCCCGTGGCAGTACGGTGGCTTCAACATCGACAACATGGACGCGCACGGCGGATGGGTGAGCTCGGTCGTCGACATGGCGCGCTTCACGAACGCTCTCAGCGACGAGACTGATTCGCCGCTCCTCTCAGAGGGGGCGATCGACTTCCTGTTCGATCCGACGTCCGATTCCGGGAACAGCTACGCCGCGGGATTCCAGGTGAGCGGATCGCTGCGTTACCACAACGGCTCGCTGCGCGGGACCTGGGCGTACATCGCGCGACGCGACGACGGAATCACGTGGGTGGCGTTCTTCAACCAGCGCTCGGAGTCGAACCTGCCGACCGGCAACTGGGCGAACATCCGACCGAACCTCGAGTCCGCGATCTCGGGCATCCAGGCGACGGGAGGGTTCCCCGGGAACGACTTCTGGCGGATGTACGACTCGGACCGCTCGGAGTGCCCGATCGTCGGCAAGGATGCCGTGCACAACGGTCAGGTGCGGGGTACGGGGCGGCGCCCGTGATCGAATCGGCGCGCGAGCGCCGAACGTGACGAACGATGGAGATACCGGGGCCGCGATGTCGAGAGACGTCGCGGTCCCCGGTCGTTTCTACGTACGTCGTCGATTCAACGCTTCGAGCCGGTCGTCTCGGCAGGCGTCTCTTCGAGTGTAGGGAGCCACGAGTCGAGGAACGACTCGAGGCACAGGCCGGGCTTGCGACCGTCCATGCCGGGATAGGCACGCGACGGGTTGAAGCCGAACGGCCCCGTGTCGCCCGTGTACGCGACACGTCCGTCCTTGCCGATCACGAACAGGCGCTCGGGCCACGCGGCCCATCGAACGGCCGTCGCGTCGTCCATGGTGTCGACGACGACCGGGAAGTCGAACGACAGCTCGGTGCAGCAGCGTGCCGCGACCTTCGTGCGCGTGGCGAGATCGATCGGATCGGCGACCTTCGACGCCTCGCCCATCGCCCAGCCGTCCGTCGGGTGCGCTTCACGCAGGTAGACCATCACGAACTGCACGTCTTCGGAGAACTTCTTCTGCATGGCGACGACCTCACGGGCCGCCTTGAAGAAGGGGCCTCAGGTGAAGCTGCCGAAGACGAGGACGATCGGCTTCTCGCCGATCATCGACGACAGTCGCAGGGTCTCGCCGGAGGAGGCGTTCTCGTTCGTCGCCTCGCCCGACTTTGCCGTCGCGAGGCGCGGGAGCTCGAAGTCCGGGGCACGCTCGCCGAGCTTGGGGAAGTTGCCCTTGCGCGCGCCGAGGAGCGACATGCCGAAGCGCGGATCCTCGACGGTCTTGCCGGCGTGGGAATCCGTCGGGTTTTCCGCGGGGAATCGCTCGACGATCTTCGAGAAGCCCTCGGGCGACTGGACGCGCGCGAGGCGCGGATCGCGAATCACGAGGGCCGTATCGCGGAAGCCGTTCTTCGCCGCCTGTCGAAGGCGCCGCTTCGCCGCATCGACGTCGCCCTGCATCGCGCGCGCGCAGGCCATCTCGTAGTGCGCGGCCGCGTGGCTCGTGGCGAGGTCGAGCGCCGGGAGCAGCTCGCTCGGCAGGAGCGTGTCGGGAAGCTCGAGCGCGAGCGCCTTCTCGATCTCGACGACCGCGGCGTCCGGATCCCCGGCGGTCATCTTCTGGCGCGCATTCGCGAGATGCTGCAGGTACGCGATCTGCGCTTCGATGAGTGACGCGTGCGGATCGCGCGCGCTCTCGTCCGCGCGCGAGGAGGCGGTGACCGTGCCGAACATCGCGACGAGCGCGCCGGCGACGAGAACACCGAGTACGAGCCGACTCGCCGCGTGGCGCGGGGCTCGTGTCGTGACCGATCGTGTCATGCGGAGTCTCCGGTTTCGGGATCGCGGCCGTCGGCTTCGTCGCCCGAGGGGTCGGGGCGAATGTCGGTGGCCGCCGCTTTCTTCTTGTCCGCGCGGTACGCGGCGCGCAGGGTTCGATACTCTTCTTCGGTCATGTCGAATTCGGGCGTGCGGCCGGCGCGCTGCTCCTCGAACACGCGTTCGAGAAACGGCCGACACCATCCGCATCCCGTACCCGCTCCGTAGCACTCCGAGAGCTGAGTCGCGACGACGGGCTGCTCGAACTTGCAGAACTTGACGAGCTTGCGGAGCGAGACCGAGAAGCACACGCAGACGATGCGGTCGAGCGGGTCGACCGCGTCCTCTCGTTCTTCGGCGTGCGAGGAGCTTCCGCTCAACCTTCTTTCTCTTCGTACTCGCCGCGCAAGCTGTCGACTACGGCCGGATCGGCGAGCGTGGTCGTATCGCCGAGTGCACGGCCCTCGGCGATGTCGCGGAGCAGCCGCCGCATGATCTTGCCGGAACGCGTCTTGGGGAGGTCGGCGGCGTAGAGGATCGCGTCGGGCCGGGCGATGGCGCCGATCTTCTCGGCGACGTGAGCCTTGAGCTCGTCGTTGAGCTCCGGCGTCATTTCGCGATCCCCGACGAGCGTCACGAATGCCGCGATGGCCTGCCCCTTGACCTCGTGCGTCTTGCCGACGACCGCACTTTCGGCTACCGCCGGGTGGTCGACCAGCGCCGATTCGACCTCCATGGTGCCGATGCGATGTCCGGACACGTTGAGCACGTCGTCGATGCGGCCGAGCACCATGAAGTCTCCGGCCTTGTCGCGTTTGGCGCCGTCGCCCGCGACGTAGATCTCGGGACCGAAGCGCGAGAAGTACGTCTCGACGTAGCGCTCGTCGTCGCCCCAAATCGTGCGGAGCATCGAGGGCCAAGGCCGCAGGATCGCGAGCAACCCGGCTCCGTGCGGCACGACCGCGCCCTTCTCGTCGACGAGCTCGGCGGCGATGCCCGGCATCGGCGGCCCGGCACATCCCGGTTTCATGGTGGTGACGCCGGGGAGACCCGTGATCATGATGCCGCCCGTCTCGGTCTGCCACCACGTGTCGACGATCGGGCAACGCTCTGAGCCGATGTGCCGGTGGTACCACATCCACGCTTCGGGATTGATCGGTTCGCCGACGCTGCCGAGCAGCCGCAAGCTCGAGAGGTCGTGCTTGGCGGGAAGGTCGTCTCCCCACTTCATGAACGCACGAATGGCGGTCGGTGCGGTGTAGAAGAGCGTCACGCGATGCTTCGCGACGAGCTCCCAGAAGCGATCGTTTCCGGGCCAGTTCGGCGCGCCTTCGTAGATGACGCTCGTGGCGCCGGTCTGCAGCGGACCGTAGACGACGTACGTATGCCCCGTGATCCAGCCGATGTCGGCGGTGCACCAATAGACGTCTTCTTCGTGGACGTCGAAGACGTATTGCATCGTCGTCTGCGCGACGACCGAGTAACCGCCCGTCGTGTGGACGATGCCCTTCGGCTTGCCGGTCGTGCCCGACGTGTAGAGGATGAACAGCACGTCTTCGGCGTCCATCGGTTCGGCCGGGCACTCGGGGCTCGCGTCGCGGATGACGTCGTGGTACCAGACGTCGCGGCCTTCTTGCATCGTGCACGGGAACGGCTCGCCGACGGGACGCTTCACGACGACGACGTGTTCGATGCTGTGCGTCGACTCGAGGGCCTTGTCGGCCGCATCCTTGAGCGCGACGACCTGGCCGCGACGGTAACCGCCGTCGGCCGTGATGAGCAGCTTGCACTCGGAGTCGTTGATGCGATCCGAGAGCGAGTCGGGCGAGAAGCCCGCGAAGACGATGCTGTGGATCGCGCCGATCCGCGCGCAGGCGAGCATCGCGACCGTCGCTTCGATCATCATCGGCAGATAGATCGCCACGCGATCGCCCTTGGAGATGCCGAGGTCCTTCAGCGCATTCGCGAACCGGCAGACCTCGCGGTGAAGCTGCAAGTACGTGACAGTGCGCACGTCGCCGTCCTCGCCCTCCCAGATGAACGCGGCCTTGTTGCGGCGCGGCCCGTCGAGGTGGCGGTCGAGGCAGTTGTGCGAGACGTTCAGCGTGCCGCCCTCGAACCACTTCACGTGCGGCGGCTCCCAGTTCATGACCGTCTTCCACGGCGTGAACCAATCGAGCTCTTTGGCGCGGTCTTCCCAGTAGCCTTCCGGGTCGGCTTCGGCGCGTTCGTAGATCGACCCGTCGCGCACGTTCGCCTGGGCGGCGAAGTCCTTGGAGGGCGGAAACTCGCGCTCTTCGTGAAGGAGATCTTCGAAGACGGGGGAGTCGGACGTCATGGGTCATCCTCTCTTTGTCGCAGGCCGGCGCGTTCGCGGAGATCGGAGGCGCGCAGCGAGGGTCGCCGTGGTCGTCGCGTCAGAAGCGCTCGACCGTTCCGACCCAGGTTTCGTTGGCTTCGTCGAACTTCTTCGTGGCGATGACGGCCGTGTGGTCGCTCGGCTCACCCGACCGATCGTACATCGCGTCGACTCGACACAAGAGTTCGAGAATCGCACGATCCTCCTCGGATTCCTCGTCGAAGTTCGGCACGAGGTAGTTGAGGAGCCACGACAGGATCGAGCCGCCGTAG
>JAUIME010000666.1 GCA_030433195.1 bacterium | reverse complement strand
CCCGACCACATCGCGAACGGATTCGTCACGGACTGTCAGCGCTGCCACGCGCCGACGCGCTGGGAGAACGGCATCTTCGACCACGAGATGTTCTTCCCGATCCGCTCCGGCGACCACCGCCTCGATTGCCGCGATTGCCACACGACGGGCGACACGCGCGTGTTCTCGTGCATCGACTGCCACCCGCACCGGCGCAGCGAGATGGACGACGAGCACGACGACGTACGGGGCTACGTCTACGAGTCGAACGCGTGCTTCGCATGCCATCCACGAGGGAGGGAGTAGACGATGGGCACTTCCTTCGTGACGTACATCCTCACGACGCTCGTCGCGCTCGTTCCCGCGCCGCGTGAAGACGACGACGCGACCGTCTTCGAGACGCCGATCACCTACGCGGCGGGCGATCAGCTCTACATCGACGCGGGCACCGACGACGCGCTCGCGGTCGGCGCCGAGGGCGTGGTGCGCCGCGGCGAATCCGAGGTCGCGCGCGTGCGCGTCCGGTCGGCGTCGAGTTCGTCGTCGTCGCTCGAGATCGTGCGACGGTTCGCGGCCGAAGGGCCGCGCGTCGGCGATCGTGTCGTGTTCCGCATCGCGAAGCCCGCGCCCGAAACGACCGACGACGGCACGTCGCCTCCCGCGAAGAAGAAGGACGAACCGTTCGTGCCGCTGCTCGCGCCGACCGAGCCGCTCGCCGCGAAGACGGGCACGAGCAACGTGTTCCACGGCTGGCTCGAAGTCGGGGCGGGCGCGAACCTCTCCGACGTCGACGATCGCGACGAGACGCGCTTTCGTCTGTCGACGGGCGGCTCGCTCGATCGCATCGCGGGCGGCGCGTGGTCGGCCGAGTGGGACGTCGACTGGTATCAGCGCGGCGGCGACGACGCCGACGATCCGACGGAAGGCGAAGTCGAGATCGATCGGTTCGTGCTGCGCTATCACTTCGGCGACGACGGCGTCGTCGGCATCGGTCGCATCCAACCGCTCGCGCTGCCCTCGGTCGGTCGCATCGACGGGATCTACGGCGAAGTGCGCGCCACGCAAGGTCTGCGCTTTGGCGTCGTCGGCGGGACGCGTCCCGATCTCGAAGACCAGGGCTTCTCGTCGGACGAGTACGCCGTCGCCCCGTACGCAGTGTTCGAAGCGGGTTCGTACGACGACGTGCGCCTGTGGACGTCGGCCGGTTTCCTCGCGACCTGGTACGACGGCGAGTCCGATCGTCAGGCGCTGCTCCTCGATGCGCGCGTCGATCTGGCCAAACGCTACGTCGTGCGCGTGACGAGCGAGGTCGACTTCTACGACAGCGACGACGTCGCGCGCTCGGGCACGCGCGTCACGCGCCTCGGGGCCTACGCATCGGCCGACTTCCACGATCTGTTCCAACCCTGGGTCGACGTGCGCGACATCGAACTTCCCGACACGCTCGCGCGACGCTCGATCCAGGTCGATCCCGACCAGCCGTTCGACGACGGCTACCGGCGGACGAGCATCGGCGTGCGCCACGAGCTCGGGCAAGGCTGGTCGCTCGAGGAGTCGGTCGCGCGCACCGACGCCGACAACATCGACGACGACGCCACGTTCCGCGTGCGCGCCGCCAAGTCGGGGCTCTTCGGGCTGCGTGGATCGCGCGCCGACCTCGCGGTGTACGAGATCCTCGGCATCGACTCCGACGGCATCGGCGCGAGCGGCAGCGTGAGCCTCATGCCCGCCGAATCCCTATGGCTGCGCCTCGGCTACGTGCACTCCGAGATCGACACCGACACCGCCGGCAACCCGAGCTTCTCCACGAAGACCGCGACGTTCGACTTCGATTGGTTCCTCACGAACGACCTCTCGCTCAGCTCGCGACTCGCGCATGCCTTCGGCGACGAGGACGACGCGAGCCTCCTCGACGTGTCGCTCACGTGGCGTTGGTAGTGCGCGGGTTGCGCGGTCGCTAGAACAAGCCCACGACGACGGCATTCGTAAGGCTGATGCGCTTTGGCGACGGTGACTGAGCGTCCCCGATCATGCCTTGTACCGTGACGATGTCCCCGGGTGCGAACGACCCTGCCGGAACCACGAGCACGTCGCCCGGGAGCGCGCTGCCGGGGATTCCTGTCGCGGCCGGGGTTGCCGGATCGAGCCGCGGATCGCTCGGCGGCAGCAGTTCGTTCGCGACGTGGAGCGGCATCGCGTAGCCGGGCAGCACGCGGATCGGTTGGAAGCAGCCCTCGCCGATCGCGGCCGGGAGCGGACGCGTCGTCGACGGACCGGGGCGACCCGCAAACACCGCGACGTAGTAGCGGCTTCCGCGCGCGGGAACCGGCGCCGGATCGAGCCGAACGACGAGCGGGTCGTCGGCATCGGCGGTCATGCGGCGCGACGGGCCGCCCGTCGAAACGTTGACGCGTAGCACGTCGACGGGCGTACCGGCCGCAGCGCCGACGGTGCCCGGTCCGCACGGCGTATCCGACAGCGCGAGCACGGTGTCGTTCGTGTCGCCGTCGCCGTTGCGATCGGTCGCGCCGTCGTCCGACTCGGGCACGTGCAACACGACGCGACGCGAGGCGCTCGACGCGATCGTCGCGGCCACGGCGAACTCGTCGCCGGCGAGGCTCGCAAGATCGACCCGGACCGCGAACGTGTCGGTCGTATCGCCGTCACCGTTGCGATCGGTGCCGTCGCTCGACTCGTTCGAAAGCGCGACGAACACGCCATCGTCGATGCGCGCATCGCTTCCGACAACCCCGAGATTCGTGCGCGAGGCGTCTCCCGCCACGTCGACCAGGTGGAACACGGTGTCGTTGGCATCGCCATCGCCGTTCGCGTCGCCGCCGAGCGACGACTCGGGGATCGCATAGGCTGACTGCTCGCCGTGACGGATCGGCCCCGCCTCGTACTCGAAGCCGTAGTCGCGCCGCAGGCCCGTGTCGAGGTCGTAGCTCGCGAGCGCGATGCCCGTCGCGTCGCCGTCGCCGTCGCGATCGGCACCAAACTGCCCGGGCTCGGAGACGCCGAAGAAGACCACCGCATCATCGACGAGCGCCGCGCCATCCGTTGCGAGCGCGAGGCTGGTGACGCTCTCGTCCAAGAGATCGAACACGTGCCCGACATGGTCGAGCACATCGCCATCGCCGTTGCCGTCACCGACGAACAGCTCGCGCTGCTCGAAGTACACGAGGCGATCGCTCATCGCAGGGATCCGCCCGGTTCCGGGCGCGAGCTTGATCTCGCCCGTATCGAATCGGATCGCGACGATGAACTCGTCGCCGACATCGCCGTCGCCGTTGATGTCCTTGCCGTGCACGAACTCGTTGGTCGTGAACGCGGTCCACGC
>JAUIME010000665.1 GCA_030433195.1 bacterium | reverse complement strand
ACTTCGAGGAGCTCATGCGGCTCATCGAGCGCGCTTGGAAGCTCGGCGATCTCATGGACGACACGCCGGCCTGAGATCCTTCGCATCGCTTCGGTCGACGATGCCTTCGACCTCGTTTCGTCTCGCAGCGGTAGTGGACCGATGCCGGACGAGTCACCCCGTCCGACACCGGCCCGACGAGCGATGTTTGTTACCGCGATCACCGGCTATCGCGTAGTCCCCGCTTCGGGAGTGCCACGAAATCTTCGAACGGTGGCGGAGAATCTACGTCGGTTCGGGCGACGCGGGTGGCGTCGGGCGCGCGGGCGGGGTGAGGCGCTCAGTCGGATCGAGAGGTCTCGTCGATGGTCGCGAGCTCGATCGTCGGATCGCCGAAGAGCATGAACTTCATCCCCTGGAAGAAGATCGAGGGGGGATACCAGCTCGCGGTGGGCGTCAACGATCGGATGCGCTGTTCGGTGACGTAGTGTTCGATGGCGTGAATCCACGCGTCGCCGAGGCGTAGCGGCTCTCCTCCCGAGTCGCGGATCGAATCGGCGAATCCCTCGATCAGAGTCATCGCGCAGGGTTGGCTTCCCGTGTTGCAACCGAAGTACGCGACGGCACCGTTCGGACCTTGGCGAACCAACTGTTCTCCGAGTCCGGTTCGGTCGCGGCTGCCGGTCTGGTAGACGGCGGGGGGCGGTGGGGGCTCGGCAAACCGTTCGCCGTCGTTCGTTCCTGCGTGGAGCGCGCCGTGGATGTCGGCGTACGGCTCGTACGGTGGCAGGGTGGCGAAGCGAGCGGTCGAGCAGCCCGCCGAGAGAACGATCGCCAAGCGATCGTGGTTGCGCAAACGCGCGATCGATCCCGTCGTCAGACTTCCTTCCCAGCGCGAGTCTTGTCCGTGCCCCGCGTGGACGAGCAGGCCGACGCCCTCATCGAGCAACGCCATGACGCGACGCTCGGTCGGCGGCGCTTCCGTACCGTCGTAGAGCTTCGTCGTCGTCCAGCCGTCGGGCAAGGCCCCGGCGAAGCGATTCAGGTGCGGACGTGCGTCGATCCATCCGCCGACGAAAGCGAGCCCCGCGTGCGCGCGCTTCGTGCCGCGCTCGTAGGCGAGGGTCTTGCGGACGAGCACGCGGACGTCGGCAATCTGGCGCGCGGGCCAGCGACCGACCGCGATCTCCGGTACGTACGAGACCCGGTCGAAGTCGATGCGTCCCCGTTTGTTCTTCTCGCCTCGGACCTCGCCGAAGTAGCGCGCGTGGTGACCTTCGCGCTCGGCGTTCCAGTCGTCGAACGAACCATCTTTTTCGGCGACGTCGGCGTAGTAGAGATCGCACGGATAGAACGCGGTGTCGTGAGCGTTCTCGTCGACGCGGTCGAGTGTGATGTAGCGGACGGGCAGCACACCCGCGTCGCCCACGAGCAGCACGTACCGCAAGCGAACCGAGTCGTCGCGGTACGCGGTGTACAGCGCCCTCTTGAGCTTCTCGGCGTCGTCGACACCTTCTTGCTCGGAGAGGATCGCTTCGAGCGCGACGAGGCGCGTCGGAAGGCGTTCTCGTTTGGCCGCGGCGAACGGCTGCAGGGGCTCGTGGAAAGAGCGCGGCGCGACGATCCAGAGCTGGGGTGCGGAGGGCGCGACCTTCTTGGCGTCCGGCGCTTTCTGGTTGGGGACGGCGGTCGGATCGCTCGGCGCGACTGCAGCGGAGGCCATGCCGTGCGGGCCCGACGACGCGGCGATCGCGAGCGTGACGAACAGGATGATCGTCGCCGTCATGGTTTCGAGCACGCGCCGGAGCACGCGCACGGCTCGGTCGAGTTCTTCGATCTCGACGTGCTCGTCGGGCGTGTGGTCGAGCGTCGAATCGCCCGGACCGTACGCGAGAATCGGGCATTGCCAACGCGGGCCGACGACGTTCATGTCGGCGGTGCCGGTCTTGACCGAGAAGCCGGGGCGGCCGTCTTCGTCGCGGATCGAAGCGAGGAACGCGCGTACGAGCGCATTGTTCTTTCCCGTGCGGATCGCTTCCTCTTCACTCGAGAACGCGAGCTCGGCTTCGGGATCGGCGAGGGCGGCGTAGTCGCGTCGAAGTTCGGCGACCGTGACGCCGGTCGGGATCCGCACGCCGAGGAACATCTCGGCGGTCTCGTGCAGCCCGTCGCTCGACGAACGCATCGTACGGATCGACGGCGTGATCTGATCGAAGGCGCGTTCTTTGTCTTCGTTGTAGCGCTCGGCATGGGCCGCCATCGCGTTCCAGAAGTCGACAGCGTGCTCACAGGCTCCGCGTTCGCGTCCGGCGGTGTGCGTCATCGCGCGACGCAGGCGGTAGTCGACGAGCAGTCGACCCTTGTAGCCGAGACAGATCTTGCGCCACGAACTCGGCTCGCCGATCACGCAGGCTTCGGGGGCCGTCCAGTGGGCGGCGACGTGGCGCGCGCCCTTCGACGTTGCGGATTCTTCTTCGACGGCGCCGATGACCGCGATGCGCCAACCCGCACGGGCACCCACGGCCGCCGCCGCGAGGGCGAACGAGGCGAGCGGGCCCTTCGCGTCGACGGTGCCCCGACCGTAGAGCTTGCCGCCTTCGCGCCGCACCGGGACGTCCCCGGTGACCGTGTCGATGTGACCGAGAAGGATCAGCGTCTTCGGCCCGGTCCCGAGCACGCCGACCGCGTTGCCGGCTTCGTCGGCGTAGGCCTCGTCGTAGCCCATCTCGCGCATCCGCTCGACGAGCCACGCGACGGCGTCGGCTTCCTCGCGCGAATGACTGCGAATGCGCACGAGCGATTCGAGGAAGTCGACCGCGGCAGGCAGCGTCGTGCTCATGAGGCGCGACCGCTCGTCGTCGCGTTGCTTGGCTCTTCGTCGGCGGCGGCTTCGGGCTCGGCGAGAACGTCGGCGATCGTGTCGATCGCGAGGTCGAGATCGCTCTCTTCGATCACGAGCGGCGGCAGCAGCCGCAACACGTTGACCCCGCCGAGCAGGGCGAGTACGCCTTTCTCTTGCAGCTTCGGGAGGACCGGCGCGGCCTTGTCTCTGAGCTCGATGCCGATCATGAGGCCGAGCTGGCGAATCTCGCGGATCCGTTCGACCTTGCGCGCTTCGAGTCGTTCGGCGGCGCGCTGGCCGAGTTCGACCGCGCGCTCGCAGAGCTTTTCGTCGCGCAGGGCGTCGAGAGCGGCGATGCCCGCGGCGCACGCGAGCGGATTCCCGCCGAACGTGCTGCCGTGGATCTTCTTGGGGAGGTCGCGCGTGCGCGGGCCGAGCAGCGTCGCGCCCATCGGCACGCCGCCCGCCATCGACTTCGCGATGCACAGCATGTCCGGATCGAGCCCGG
>JAUIME010000664.1 GCA_030433195.1 bacterium | reverse complement strand
GTGAGGCTCGCCCAGTACCACGGGCTGCGCGACAGCCTCGGAAGGATCATCCCGAACGCCGCGAGGATCACGGTCGGCACGTGCAGGTCCCAGAACTTCGATCCGTACAGCACGAGAAGCAACAGCGTCAGCCGCGGCGCGATGTCCCGCCGATCGATCGCCGCGATCTCGCGGATGTCGACACCCCAGCCCCGAATCCGATTGCCGGCCCATTGCATCATGGCTCACATCCAATTCGCGCGGAGATAGTCGACCGGTAGCTCGAGCTCCTCCGCCATCTCTTCGACCGTCATCCCGGCGGCCTCCTTGCTGCCCATTCGCTCGAGGCGGGATTCGCGCGTCACTCGGTCGTACCGGAGCTTGAAGAACGACACCACGATGCGATCGATCTCGACCACTTTGCCGTGCGCCACGCGATCGGGGTTCCACGGCACGAGCCGATCGAGCCCACGCCCCGTGGAAACGAGTTGTGAGGGCCGGACGCGATCACCCGTTTCGGAAGCCGCCTCGGCGCCGGCGTCGGTCGTGGCTACCACCTCGTGGCGCGTACCGCCGGGGTCGCCCGGGAGCACCCACACCGTTCCCGACAGAAAGCCGAGGAACTGGTCGATGTTGTGATCCGACGGCAGCCGCCGCGTCACGCTCACGAGATGGCGCAGGGACGAGTCCGCCGGAAGCACGGCACGGTAGCGAACCCCGTCCGCGTGCAAATCGACGCGGAACGTACGGGAGCCGCCCGCGTCCACCGTCGAGAACATGCCGAACCCGCCCCCCTTCCACTGCGTGAGGTCGTCCCGCAAGACGAACACGGCATGGAGCATCGCGACCGTGAGCAGCAGAGCGGACGCCGCGTTGCGTTCCAGACTCGGGAGCTGCGTTCGCCGGAACCAGACCCGCGCGACTCGCAACATCCGAGCGGGCTTCACGCGAACCGGTCGGCCGGCGTCGCTCGCGGCCTCGGCCGCGCGTGGCATCGTGAGCGTCAGGGAACTCCTCCTGTATCTCGATCGATCCGACAGCCGAGTGCGACCGACGCCGGTGGCGAGCGGTCGCACTCGTGCATCATGCTTCGAAACGGGATCGCAGACGTACTGCGTCGGGTGAATCAGTTACCGACGGGCACGATCTCGACGTTCTCGACCGGGACGATCTCTTTCTGTTTGTCCCGCTCGCGGAAGAGCTCCTTGCGCCCTTCGTGCTGCTTCTCGCCGTTCTCGCGATCCGAGAACTCCCAGATCTCGTGCGCCCACGACTCGTACCAACCTTCCTTGCGGTTCTCGGGGAGGTTCTCCCAGTCGCGACCTTCCATGCGGTTCTCGGCTTCCCAGCCGTCGTGCGTCGTTTCACGCCACTCCTTGGCTTCGCGCTTGCCTTCCTTGGCGGGGTCCGCGTTCTCGATGACCACGGCCGACGTCGAGACGGCGAGCAGGGCGAACCCGAGCGCGAACACGACTCCGAAGAGCATCATGTGGCGCCCGATCACGCTCATGAGTTGATTCAGCATCCAGAGATTCCTTTCGCTTGCAGTTGGACTCCGATAGTTCCTTCACGAGTTTCATTACAGCGTCGTCTCGGCGCCGAGGCGACACACCGACGGCGATCGCCTTCTTCCGATACTGTGTCCATTGTCGAAGAACGGACCACGTGATTCGTGCGCTACGAAAAACGCGTGGGGCGACGCGCTACGCGCCCTCGGACTTCGCGATCGAGTTTTTTCTCGGAACGAATTCGTCCGGGCTGCTCGCATCCCTCGCGACACGGAGAGATCGAAAGGGATCTCATGTCCGAGTCCGAACACACGATCGCTCCCACACAACGAAGATCGAAGCGCTTCGACGGGATTCTGCTCGTCGCGTGCCTGTCGCTCACCTCGGTCCTTTCGACGTGGCCGCTCGCGATGCACCTCGAGGATGCGCTTCCGCTCGGCTCCGAGCGATCGGCGACGATCCCGTACTTCAACCTCTGGACGCTCGGATGGAACGCCGATCGGCTCGCCCACGGCTACGCCGATTACTGGAACGCGCCGATCTTCCATCCCACGCCCGGGACGTTCGCGCTGTCGGATCCCCAACCGCTCACGGGTGTCGCGTTCGCCGCGCTGCGCGGCGTGGTCGGAGGCGACGTGGTGGCGTACAACCTGCTGTTCCTCGCCATCGTGCTCGCGAACGGACTCGCCGCCGCGTGGGTCGCCCGAGGCATGGGATGCGGCACGGCCGCGTCGCTTCTCACCGGTGTGCTCGCACAGTTCCTCCCCGTGCTCGCTGCGGAGGCCGGAGTGTTCCAGCTCGTCGGGATCGCTCCGGCCCTCGTAAGCGTCGGTCTGTGCATTCGCCTGTCTCGACGTCCGCGCATCGCCACCGGCGTCGCACTCGGATGCGCGCTCGCGGTCACGTTCCTCACCTCCGAGTACTACGGCGTCTACACCGGACTCTTGCTCCTCCCGGGCGGACTCCTGTTCCTCGGACGCCGCCCGCGACGTCGGCACGGGCTCGCGCTGATCGTGGGCGCAGGAGTCGCGGCGATCTTCGTCGTCCCGTTCGCCGCGCTGCAGTCGGCCCACGCCGTCGACCACGACCGATCGGCCCGATCGCTCGAGAAGACGAGCGCACGCACGTTCGACTACGCGGCGCTGCCCCAGGTCACGCTCGGCGGCCGCAAAGCGCCATGGCTCTCGGACCGCCACGATCTTCGCGTCGGTCTCTATCCCGGAACGGCGCTGCTCGTGCTCGCCGCCGCCGGATTGCTGCTCTCGCTACGATCTCGCCCTCGTCGGCGGGTGGCGATCTACCTCGCTTGCGCCGCACTCGCGGCATTCCTGCTGAGCCTCGGTCCCCGCATCGACGGCGGCGTCGCAGGTCCGTATCGTCTGCTGCACGACCATGTCCCGGGCTTCGACAAGATGCGAAACACCTACCGCTTCGCGGTCCCCGCCCAGATGTTTCTCCTTCTTCTCGCAGCCGCAGGACTTCGCGAACTCTTCCGACGCGGCCGAGCCCAACTGGCGACGGCGTGCGTTCTGCTCGGCTTGATCGAAGTCCTCCCGATCCCCCGCCCTCTGGTCCGTGCTCCCGAAGCCGTGCCCGGCCCGTCGTGGACCCACGACCTGGCTCGCCTCCCCCACGGACCGGCCGTCGCGCTTCCGTTCCCCGAATCGAAGCGGGCATCGGCCTACGTGCGAACGGTCGTCGACATGCTCGACGGACTCGAGCACCGCAAGCCACTCCTCAACGGGTACTCGGGCTTTCTGCCTCGGGTCCATCGCGAGGACTACCCGGCCTTCGAAGACTTCCCCGATTCCGACTGGCTCTCCTGGTGTCGTAAGCGCGGTGTTCGCTACGT
>JAUIME010000663.1 GCA_030433195.1 bacterium | reverse complement strand
GGAACTCGGAGCTGAGCCAGCGAACCGAGGAACAGGCTTCGTCGCTCGAGGAGACCGCGTCGAGTGTCGAAGAGTTGACCGGAACCGTGCAGCAGAACGCGTCGAACGCCGTCGAAGCGAATCAGCTCGCGAGCGGTGCCCGCGATCTCGCGGAGAAGGGCGGCGAGGTCGTCGGTCGCGCGGTCGGAGCGATGGCCGAGATCAACACGGCCAGCAAGCGAATCGCCGACATCATCAGCGTGATCGACGAGATCGCCTTCCAGACGAACTTGCTCGCGCTCAACGCCGCCGTCGAAGCGGCGCGCGCCGGCGAACAGGGCCGAGGCTTCGCGGTGGTCGCGACCGAGGTGCGCAACCTCGCGGGACGAAGCGCCACGGCGGCCAAGGAGATCAAGACGCTCATCAACGAGAGCGTCGAGAAGGTCCAGGACGGCACACGCCTCGTCGACGAGTCGGGTCAGACGCTCGGCGAGATCGTCGACAGCGTCAAGAAGGTGAGTGACATCATCGCGGAGATCGCGGCGGCCAGCAAGGAACAGTCGGCCGGCGTCGAGCAGATCAACACCGCGATCACGGACATGGACCGCGTCACGCAGCGAAACCAGGCGATGGTGGAACAGGCGGCCTCGACGGCGCAGAACCTCTCGTCGCGGGCATCGTCGCTCATCGACCTCATGGCCGAGTTCTCGATTCCGAATCACAAGGGGGCGCGCAAGGCCTCGTCGACGAAGCGGCCCGCGGGTCCCCCGGTCGAGAGGAGTGCGGCCGAGCGGTCCGCGGCGGCGCGCGGCACGTCGAACCCTGTGGCGATGGAGTCGTCGTCTGACGGCGACGAGTGGTCGGAATTCTGATCGACGGTCGGTGTCGCTCGCGACGATCGAGTCGACCTCGATCTCTGGCGATCGCGGCGCCGATCGTGTAGTCTTCGAACGAAACCTCGACGGGCTCGAGCGCGGTCGCGCTCGGGCCTGTCGTGTAATTGCGGCAGCTCGGCGTCGCGACTCTGCTCGTGCGAGCGGGCCCGCGCCGTCTTGTCGTCGCGTCCATTCGGAGATCCGGTCATGCCGCAACGCGCGCTTCTGATTGCGGGGCTGCTCTTGGCGATGCTCTGCGTCGCGGGGCCGCAGGGTTGCGGCACCGGCCCTGCCGAGCCGCATCGCCCGAACGTGGTGTTCATCGTGATCGACACGCTTCGGTCGGATCACCTCTCGTTCTACGGCTATCGCCGCGAGACGAGTCCGTTTCTCACTACGCTGGCCGCAGAGGGAGCCGTGTTCGAGCGGGCGGCCTCGTCGTCCTCGGCGACCGCGCCCGCGACGGCGTCGATCTTCACGTCGCTGTATCCGCTGCAGCACGGAGTCGTGAACGGGTTGCTCGCGACGAAGTCGATGCAGGAGCAAGACCCCACGGTCGAGCTCAATCGGATCGCCGAGAGTCTCGTGACGCTCCCCGAAGCGATGCGGGACGCCGGCTACGCGACGTTCGGGATCACCGACAATCTCAACATCTGCGAGGAAGAAGGATTCGAGCAGGGATTCGACCGGTTCGTGAACTATCGATACCGAAGCGCCACCGAGGTGAACAAGACGCTGTTCGAGTGGGCCGACGACATCGAGGGGGACCGACCGTATTTCCTCTACCTCCACTACATGGACCCGCACGCTCCCTACGTGCAGCGCCAGCCCGCGTACGAAGCCTTCGACGACGGGACGAGTCCGCCGATCGTCGCGGCGTACGATAGCGAGATCGCGTTCGTCGACGGGAAGATCGCCGACGCGTTCGCCAAGTTCGGATGGGACCGTGACACGCTCGTGATCGTCACCTCGGATCACGGAGAAGCGTTCAACGAGCACGGCGAGATGGGGCACGGCAAGGATCTCTACGAAGAGGTCGTGCACGTGCCGCTCGTGATCTACGAGCCCGGCCGCGTCGTCGCGCAACGCGTGACGGAGCGAGTGCAGACGCTGGACTTGTATCCCACGATCCTCGATTGGCTCGAGCTCGAGCCGGCGTCGGATCTACTCGAGGGAGTCTCGTTCGCCGAGCGGCTGCAGCGCTCCGAAGCCGGGCTCGACGAAGATCGCCGCGTCGTGTCGCAGCTCGTGCGCAAGAAAGACGGCCGTGTCCGCTACCTGATGAGCTCGATCACGCAAGGCGAGTGGAAGTACATCCAATACGCGCCGGGCAACGACGACGACGAGCCCGTCGAGATGCTCTTCGACCTGCGATCCGATCCGAAAGAGCAGCGTGACCTGTTGCGCCCGGGAGGGAGCGCCGGGGGTGTGAGGGATCGGATGAGGAAGGAACTCGGCACGATCAACCGTTCGACGTTCGGGATCGCGCGTTCGACGACTCGTTTCGCCCTCGACGACGACACGCTCGATCACTTGCGAGAGCTCGGTTACGTCGAAGAGTGAGGCGCCGCGCGACGATCCCGTGAGGTCGTCGCGCGACACGTGTTCGTCGACTACTCCTCGTCGAGCGCTTCGAGGCGACGGTTCGCTTCGCGCCGACCGATGTCGCGCAATTCCCGGAACGCGGCGAATTGGGCTTCGCGCGCTCGCGAGACGCCTTGCTCCCAATTGTAGACGGTCTGGGGGGACACGCCGATGAGGCGCCCGAAGTCCTCCGCCGAAAGTCCGAGGCGCTTGCGCTGGGATCGCACGGAACGCGCGGACCAGCGAACCTGACCGTTCATCGCGTCGTCGGCCGCCTCGGGGCCTTCCGCGATGCGCTTGCGCTCTCGGCCCTTCATGAAGTCGATCTGCTTCTGTTGATTCGCGATGGTGCGTTTGAGCTTCGCGATGTCGTGGCGGTACTGTTTCACGGCGTTGCGAGTTGCCTCGGTCTGCGCTTTGACTTCTTTTCGCGCGAGACGGGTGATCTCGGCTTTGAGTGCTTCTGCGAGGGCGGACATTGGAGACTCCTCTGTCCCGCTCGTTCTCCAAGCCCCTTGAGCCTACCATGGAAACGCGGCGACCTTGAACCCGAGTCTCGGACGCCGGCGTGCGCCTTCTCCCAAGTCCTTCCCGTGCACGGAAGTGAGTCATTGGAAGAAGGATAGGTCCGCGGCGAAATGCGAGCCGGTCGCGAGCATGGTGGGGCGCGCTCTCTCGAATCCGCCGCCGCGTAGGAGAGCCTGGCGGCCTCGGCACTCTCGAGGATCGGGGCGGGAGGGCAGGGGTGTCGCTTGGTGTGCATCGGCAGCGGTGGGGAGCGTCTCGCGCCTGTTCGCGTCTCGAATCGACGTTTCGAGCGTTCCTGACGCGGTAGGCGGGCTCCCGGTCCCGACCGTTAGCGAGGGCCACGGAATGGGACCGGGAGCCCGTGGTTCATCGTCCGAGCCC
>JAUIME010000662.1 GCA_030433195.1 bacterium | reverse complement strand
TTCCGGCTCGATCGTGATTCGGTGACGCGTGCGCTCGCGGCGGGCGGCACGGCCGAGGAGATCGTGCACCTGCTCGAGGGGCACGCCCGCAATCCTTTGCCGCAGAACGTCGAGGTGTCGATCCGCGAGTGGGCCGCGCGCATTCGCTTCGTCACGTGCGACCGCGTGTTCTTGCTGGTCGCGCCCGACGAGGAAACGGTCGACCGTATCTGTGAGCTCCCCGCGATGCGCCCGTTGGTGTTGGATCGCATCGGGCCGACGATGCTCTCGCTTCGAGAACGCCCCGACAAACCCGCCCTCCGGCGCGAGTTCGATGCGCTGGGTGTATTCGTCCGATGAGGACGAGGATCGGACCGATACGAACGACGTGATACGATGCGATTCCTCGGGAAGGGAGCGGAGGACCCGCTCATGAAGCTACGAACTCGAACCGAAGGCCTGCGACTTCCGATCGCCCTCGCCGCGTCTCTCGTCGTGATGAGCGTGCTCATGGGGGGCTCGACGGGATATGCCGATCCCGGCGCTCGATCGTCCGCATCCGAGCGCGCCGGCGACAGTCCGATCGTGCCGGTCGTCGCCCCGCCGAGCGTCGGCGACGATCACGGCGCCTACCTCGCGGAGCGCGAAGCCGCGCTCGCCGCGATGATCCAAGACGCCGAGGAAGGCCGACGACGCGCGCTGGAAGCCCTCGATTCGCACGATCACCGTCGTCGTAGCCTCGCGCTGCGCGCGCTCGGTCACGTCGGTGAGGCGCGCGACGTCGCCCGGATCCACGCGATCTTCGACGAGACCGACCGCGAGATTCGCATCCTCGCGGGCGAGTCGCTAGCGCGCTCGGTGTCCCGCGGTGCCGTCGATGCCGCGAGCGCTTTCCCTGCCGAAGTCCTCGAGGTCGCCGAGGCCGAGCTCGGGATCGCTCGCTTCGTGCACGACGCGATCTTCGCATTGGCGGACGCACCGCGTGCCGTGTCATGGTCGCACGCGCGTTCGTACGAATCGCTGGTCCGGCTCGGTCGATTCGCGAAGCCCGCGCTCGTCCGCGTCATGACGAACCGCTACCGCTTCGCGACGTCGGGGCGTTGTCACGCAGCGATCGCTCTCGGTCGTATCGGTGGTTCGGAGGCCGTGCCGGATCTCCTCGCGTTCCTCGTCGCGCTCGACGAGCTTTCGACGGACCGACTCCCGGAGGAGTTCGTCCCGCAACTGCGCGCCGCGGCGGTCGCCGCACTCACGCTGCAGGGAGCGCAGGGACGGGGCGTGGTTCCCGCGTACCTCGAGGCAGCCGACAATCCCGACGAGCTCACGCGCGTCTACGGAAGCTGGGGACTCTTCGACGTGTTGCCGCGATGCACCGACGACGAACGCGAGGCGATCCGAGAGGCCGTCAAGGAGTACATCTTCTTCGACAGCGATCAATCAGCGTTGTCGACGCTCGTCCTCGTGCTGCAGTTCGGGGGCGAACCCGAGGACGCCGTGGTCATCGCCGAGCGCCTCGACGAACACGCGCGCCTCGTCGATCCGTATCTGCTCGACGCCGCGTGGTCGCTGGGCGCGGAGATCGAGCGCGTGCGCGAGACGTTCGAGCGCCAACTCGAGAGCCGCCACCCGGCGTCACGCGTGCTCGCGGCGTCGCGGCTCGGGCGGGAGGTGGCGGTGGACGACGTGAAAGCGACCCTGGCGCTCTTGTCGAGCAATACGACGGGATTGCCGGATCCATCGTCCTTTCCGGCGCGTTCGGCGTTGCTCGCGCTGTCGCTGGCCGAGCGCACGGAGACCTACGACGAGGTGATCGCGCTCGCGAAGAGCACGGACGATCAGGTGCGCTCGTCCGTGGCTTTCGCGCTCGGACGGCTCGGAAATCCGTCCGCTTGCGAGACGCTCGCGGCGATGCACGACGATCGCAGCGACTACGTGCGCTTCTTCGCCGCGCAGTCGCTCGGGATGCTCGGCGATGCGCGTGCCGCGGACGGTTGGATCGATGCGCTCGCCTCCGGGAATACGTACCTCATGGAGAACGCCATCGCTTCGCTCGAAGGTCTTGCGGGCACGCGACTCGGCTTCGACGAGCGCGCGACCTCCGACGAGCGCCTCGTGGTGATCGATCGATGGCGCGCGTGGCTCGAGTCGAACCGCTCGCGTATCGTCGCGCGCGAAGGGCGACTCCAACTTGACAACCCCTGAAGCGCTGCCGATAATGCGCCGTTCGTCACGGCCACGCCGCGAAGCGTGTGTGCCGTATCGGAACGATGCCAGAGTGGCGGAATCGGCAGACGCGCGGGATTCAAAATCCCGTTCCCGCAAGGGAGTGTGGGTTCAAGTCCCACCTCTGGCACCATTCGGGCCCCATCGTACCCGCGCATCCGCGCCTCTCCTTCGACGCGCCGAGCGTCGAATCCCCGAGCCTGTTCGAAGTCGGAGGCGATCCGAGGAATCATGCGCTTGCGCCGCTCATCACGATCGCGTCGAACTCGCGGCGCGACCGACGCCGCGCACGACTGGACCCTCGCGCTGTGGGACGCGAAGCTGTGGCGCGGGAACTCCTGGCTCGGCGTTCCGATCTTGCAGTGGCCGACCGATCTGCTCGTCGTGCAAGAGATCCTGTTCGAGGCCCGCCCTCGGGTCGTGGTCGAGACCGGGACGAACCGCGGCGGCTCGGCGATCTTCTTCGCTTCGATGTTGTCGCTCGTCCACGGGCCCGATGCCGACGTGCGGGTCGTCACGGTCGACGTCTCGCTACCGGACGAGGTGAGGGAGACGCTCGAGCGTCATCCGCAGGGCGGCGATCGCATCGTCGCGATCGAAGGAGACTCGAAATCGCCTGAGGTCGTCGAGCGCGTTCTCGACGCCGTGGGAGGCGAGCGGGAGACGCTCGTGTTCCTCGATTCCGATCACGGTCGCGATCACGTCCTCGGGGAGCTGCGGGCGTATGCGTCTCTCGTTCCCCCGGAGGGTTGGCTGCTCGTCTTCGATACGATCTGCCGAGAGCTCGCGCAGTTGCCCGGCGCGCCCGACGCGTGGGCACACGACAACCCCCGAGACGCCGTCGAGACGTTCCTCGCCGAGTCTCCCGGGTTCGTGCGGGATCCGGACCCCGAGAAGCTGCTCGTGACGTTCGCGCCGGGAGGCTTCCTGCGGCGACGTGGGGCCGCGTCCGGGGAGCGCCGATGAGAGTCGGTCTCGATGCGGCGCGTCGGTTGGCCATTCGCGAGCGCCTTCTTATACTCACGGTTTTTCCGCGGCGGGGGGCTCGCGCGTGAGAATCCTGATCATCGGCGCCGGGGCGGTGGGCTTCCACCTCGCCCGCAAACTCGCCGAGGAGAGTCACGACGTCACGATCGTCGAAGAGAGTCGTG
>JAUIME010000661.1 GCA_030433195.1 bacterium | reverse complement strand
TGTTCGCGCAATCGAGCGGAGTTCGTTTCGGCGAGGTCCGCATCCGCGTCGACGAATCCCGTGGGAGTCCACGATGAAGCTGTTCCTGATCGCCGCCGCAACGGTCGCCCTGCTCTTGATCGTTTTGCGCGTCGCGAAAACTCGGGGCTCGAACGCCTCGACGGATCGGGCGGGTGCAAGCGCTGTCGATGGCGGTGCGCCGCCTCCGCCCACGGGCACGGTAGACGAGCCGCGCCTGCGCGCGGATCTCGAAGCGGCGCGACGTGATGGCGACCGCGCTCGGATCGAAGCCCTCGAAGACCGTCTTCGCGCGCACGAGTATTGGAAGAAGCGCAACACGAACGAAGCCGCGGCCGATCGTCAGCGCGTGGCCAACGAAGCCAAGACGATCAGCGACTGGAACACCAACGAGAAGCGCTTCAACAACCTGCGCTGAAACGCCGGAGTCCGTCGTGAGAATTCCACTCTCGACGACGTCTCCGGCGAGTCACTTCGCGTCGTTCATTCGTTCGCCTTCGGAGGCTCCGCGTCCTCTTCGCTATCCGTCGGCGACGCGCCCGGCGCCGGCTCGTCGGGCGACCTGTCGGCCGCCTCTTTCACCCGTCCGGTTCGCCGCAGCGCGTCTCGCAACACGTATTCGATCTGACCGTTCAAGCTTCGTAGCTCGTCATCCGCCCAGTGTTGCAGTGCCTCGAGAATCCGCGGGTCCATCCGTAGCAGAAACGCTTTTCGCTTCGGCATCGGCGTCCCCTGTTCGTTCGTTCGCTAATTGTGCAACGTACCCGCATTCACGACGGGTTGCGTCGCCTTGTCTCCGCAAAGGACGACGAGCAGATTGCTCACCATCGCCGCCTTGCGTTCGGGATCGAGGTCGACGATCCCTTCCTTCTCCAAGCGTTCGAGAGCCATCTCGACCATGCCGACGGCGCCGTCGACGAGCTGCTCGCGCGCCGCGACGATCGCTCCGGCCTGTTGCCTTTGGAGCATCGCGGACGCGATCTCGGGAGCGTAGGCGAGGTGCGAAATCCGCGACTCGATCACCTCCACTCCGGCTTGCTCGAGGCGGTCTTGGATCTCGACCTTGAGCTGCTACGCGATCTCGACCGTATTCTCTCGCAACGAGATCTCGCCGACCTCGTGGTCATCGTAGGGATAACGCGTCGCGAGGTTACGAAGCGCCGCCTCGCTCTGGACATGGACGTAGTGCACGTAGTCGTCGACTTCGAATACCGCCTGCGCCGTCTCCACGACGCGCCAAACGACAACGGCCGCGATCTCCACCGGATTCCCCGACTTGTCGTTCACCTTGAGCTTGTCGCTGTCGAAGTTCCGGACGCGCTTGGAAACCTTGATCTTGTTGAAGAACGGGTTCGCCCACTTGAACCCCTGTTCGTGAACCGTGCCGACGTACTTCCCGAAGAGCTGAACCACCTTCGATTCGTTCGGATTGACGACGAAGAAACCGCCGAGGCAGATCAACAGCGCCAAGAACGCGATCGTCGCGATCACCACGAGCGGCACGTTCGCCGCGGTCACACCCAGATAGAAGAGGTATCCGTCGCCGAGCAGGGCGAGGGGCAACACCACGAGCATGCCCCAACCCGACGAGACCCGAAGCGTGCGTTCGCTGATCATGACCCACCTCCGAATGAAATCGATGAGATTGCCAAATGATATCACCCCGCTATCGGCCTGTCGTCGGGATATTCACGAAATCCGCAAAAAACCCCGCCTGGCCCCGCCCCGGCGGCG
This sequence comes from bacterium, assembly GCA_030433195.1. GTDB lineage: Bacteria > Planctomycetota > JACOTG01 > JACOTG01 > JAUIME01 > JAUIME01. The sequence goes on along the minus strand of JAUIME010000661.1, from coordinate 1,605 downwards.
GCCCCCGCGACCCGAGTACCGCCGCCCCGCAACCGAGCTCGGTCTCTCGGGGCTTGTCGGATGCTCCCCGCGTGCGATCCGACCCGGAATTCCCGTTGCCCGCCTCCGCCGCGGTTGCTATCCTCCGCGGTTTGCTCAAGCGTCCTGCCAGGAGGAGTCACGAACGATGAGTCGCGTCTGTCAGATCACGGGTCGCCGCACCGGCTTCGGAAACAAGATCACCAAGCGCGGGAAGGCGAAGCGACTGGGTGGCGTCGGTCAGAAGATGACCGGAATCTCCGCTCGCAAGTTCAAGGTGAACCTGCACTGGCGGCGCATCTGGGTTCCGGAGCTCGAGCGCCACGTCCGTGTCCGCGTTTCGACGCAGGGCCTGCGCACGATCAACAAGAAGGGCCCCTACGTCGCGCTCCTCGCCGCGGGACTCATCAAGCCCGTGAACGAGCTCCAATCCAAATCCCCGGGGAAGTGATCCCGGTCGCGACCGCGAACGACGAGAGCCGCCGTCGGGGTAGCCTCCCGACGGCCCAGCGAGTCAAAGGTGCTCCGATTCGCGATTGCTCGGTCCTTCGTTCGATCCTCCTCGCCGCGGTCGTCGCGTGTTTCCCCTTCACCGCGTCGGCCGCTCCACAGGAAGACGCCGCGACCGATCCGCCCGCACCCGTTCCGGTCCGCGTCGCCCCTCGCGTTCTCCACCCCGCTCCGGCTCCGATCGGGGAGCGAATCCCCGACCTCGCACTCCTCGACGTCGACGGGAAGCGCTCGCAACTCTTCGACTTCGCAGGTTCGCGCGCGCTCGTCGTTCTGATGCACTCGCTCGAGTGCCCGCTGTCGCGCAAGATGACCCCGAAGATCGCGCGCTTGCAGGCCGAGCTCGCAGAAACGGGCGCCGGGCTGCTCTTGCTGAATCCCGTCGAGGGAGTCTCCGCCGACGACGTGCGGGCCTTTCGAAGCGAGTTCGATCTCGGCGACGCTTCGTACGGGATCGACCGAGAGGGCCGCATCGCGCGCGCTCTCGGCGCGACCACGACAACCGAGACCTTCGTGCTCGACGCCTCCCGCACGCTGCGATACCGCGGCGCGTTCGACGATCAATACGGCCTCGGGTACAGCCTCGCCGAGCCGCGCTCGGAACCGCTGCGCGATGCGATCCGAGCGGTCCTCGCGCGCCGCTTGCCCCAAGTCGAAGCGACCACGGCCCCGGGTTGCGAGCTCGACCTCGCCGCTTCCCCCGACGCCGCGGCCGCCGGCGCGAAGCCACCCGCGATCACGTACCACGGTCGCGTGAGCCGCATCTTGCAGCGCAACTGCCAGAGCTGCCACCGCGACGGCGAATCGGCACCGTTCGCCCTGTCGAGCTACGAAGATGCCAAGCGTATGAAGGGCATGATGCGCTACGTGCTCGCCAATCGACAGATGCCGCCTTGGTTCGCGGTCGACGCCGAACACCCGTTCGGCAACGCGCCCGCGATGACCGACCGCGACCGAGACGACGTGCTCGCGTGGATCGAAGCCGGCTGCCCCGAGGGCGACGAAGCCGACGCGGTCACACCGATCGAATGGACCGACGGTTGGCAGATCGGCGAGCCCGATCTCGTCGAAGACCTC
>JAUIME010000660.1 GCA_030433195.1 bacterium | reverse complement strand
AGGCGGGGCACCATTTCCGCAGTTGGTCGGGTGTCCAGCGCTCTGCGGTGATCCCGTAGGACTGCCAAAACCCGGCCTGTCCGCCCAGCGCCGCAGCTTCTCCAGCAGTCCGCGCCAGGTAAATGCCCCCGCTCTGTTGGAATTCCGGGTTGATGCCCGTCTCGGCCAATAATCGGGCTGCCCACTCGGGATGCAGTTGGTGGGAGAGGCCGCGGAGTTGATCGAGCCGCGCTCGACGATCGAAGGCGAGACCGTGCCTTGGGGCTCGGCCTTCCTTTGGGGCCAGGGTGCGCTGTGGTATTCGGGTGTGAACTCGGGTTCGGGTAGCCGAGTCTGGGGCTTGGGCGTCGACTGGGGCGAGTTCCTCGCGTGGTCGGAAGGCGACCCGTGGCTCGATCCGCTCATCGCGTACAAGGCGAATCTGTTCACGCAGGGCGCGCTGTGGTACTCGGGCATCAACTCGGGCAGTCGCTCGTGGGCGAGCGGCGTGATCCAGACCGACGCGCTCATCTACGGCCGCGAGAATATCTTCGCGACGTGGAGCGGGGCGTTCGTCGACCCCGATTCGATTCACCCGAATCTCGACGGCAGTTCGGTGCTCGTCTTCGGTGAAGACGTGGAGCGCACGGGCATCGAGTTCGGGGAACCGGGCGATTGGTTCTATCCGCCGAAGCCCGAGGCCGCAGGCGAGTAGTCGGTCGAGTTTCTCCTACCTACGATCCATGGCGGTCCGGGGGCGACGCGTTTCGCGCCCGGACCGCTTCCGTGTTTCAATCGTCGCCGAACGGAAGGCGAGCCGTCGACGTCTCGGCATCGCGCGGACGGGCCGTGCGGTACTCCTCGAGGTAAGGACCGAGCCGCAGTTTCCGCTTCGTGTTCGTCGACGTCATCATGCGGACCTTGCCGATGATCGGGCGCTCGGGGCCGAACGGACGATCGTAGCGGCCGAGCGTCCAGAAGATGCCGCTGTAGGAGTTCGGGTTGCGGCCGTCGACTGCGTAGCCATTGTTGAGCTCGATGAGGATGTCGAGCGCCTCGCGCGGAGCGGGGCTCCAGCGCAGGACCTTCTTGCCCCAAACCATGCGCAGGTAGTTGTGGATACGTCCCTCGCGCAGCAGTTGGTTCTGCGCCGCGTTCCAGACTTCGTCGTGCGTTTCGGCGCGCGCGAGTTCCTCGAGCGAATAGGTCGCTTCGCGCGGGTCTCCTTGGTGATCGGCGAGGGTGCGTTGCGCCCAGTCGGGGAGCGAGTCGTAGCGGTCGTAGTCGTCGCGTTGCGAGCCCATGTTGTAGCCGAGCTCGCGCCAGGTGACGAGTTGGTCGAGCCAGGCGTCGGCCGACGGGCTCATGTTCCAGAATCCCTCGCGCGCACCGTTACGATCGAGGCGTAGCTTTTCCGGCGTCCAGTCTTCTTGGCGTGTCAGAGCATCGAAGACTTCGTGGGCGCTGACGTGGCCGAAGTGCAACCACGAGGACAACGTGCTCGTCACGCCTTTCGCCTCGGGTTGATTGCGTTCGTCCTGGTAGCGCGGCAAGCCGTCTTGCAAGAAGCGGTCGAGGACTTCTCTGCCCGACTTCGATCCGCCGCGATCGGCGATCGGCCCGACAGCGTGATCGATCGGCAGGGTGGCGAGGAACGACGCGTCGCCGAGCATCTCGAGCGTCGCGGGCCAGCGCTCGAGGATCGCCTTCGGGAGCGTCGACGCCGGGACGAGCGACGGACCGTCGTCGGGATCGAGCGGATTCTCGAGCGGCGCGAAATCCGAGTCGGTCACGATCTGCGGCAGCGTCTTCTGGATGTGGCGCCGGAATTGGTACGCGGTCGAGTACGCGCGTTCGCTCGCGCGCAGCGGCATGAGTCCGTTCGAGTCGACGGACTCGAGCCGAATCGTCAGCGCGCGTCCGGCGGCTTCGACCATCCGCGGGAGGAAGAAGCACGGGAACTCGTCGGTGACGACGAGGCACGCGAACTTGCCGAACGCTTCGAGTAGCCCCTTGCCGGCACCGACGCGGGGCTCGACATAGGGATGGTAGAGCACGGGCGAATCGGCGAGGTCGGCGGCGTTGTCGATCATGCCGTCGAGCACGAAACGGTGCATGCGGTCACTCGCCCAGCGGTAGTCGCAGCGCAAGGCCTCGAGGACGACGAGCGGCTTGCCGAGCGCACGCGCATGATCGGCTGCGCGCTGCAGGGCGAAGTTCCAGCGCGTGCGTCGATTCGCGATCATCCAGTACAGGACGAAGTCGCCGTCGTTGCGCACGGGCGCGTCGTTGACGTTTCGAATGCGGGAGGCGGGAATCTCGGCCCACGGATAGACGTCGGTCACGATCGTTCTCCACGAGGGGTTGCGGGTCGGGTCGCGGGAACCGATGCCCGCGGCCGGGTCGGGCAGGTGTCAGGAAGCGGTGGCGAGACGGTTCCCGAGCGCGACGGCCTCGCTCGGCGAGGCGGCGTACCCGTTGGCGCCGACCTCGTGCCACAGATCGGGGACGAGGTCGAACGGCTTGCCGCCGACGAGCACCGGTGTGCGTGCCAGTTGTTCGTGGTCGCGGATCGCGCGCACGAAGTCGTCGACGGTGCGGAGCACGGCGCTCGTCGATGCGGCGAGCGCGACGAGATGCGGCCGAACCTGCTCGAGCTTCATGAGAGCGTCGTGCGTCGGGACGTTGGCGCCGAGGAAGCGCGCGTCCCATCCGTCGAGCTCGAACATCTCGGCGACCATGCGTGCGCCGATCTCGTGCAGGTCACCGCCGACGGAAAGCGCGACGACGCACCGGCCGTTCGACGGTCGGCTCGCGAAGCCGTCGCGCATCCGCGACATGAGCATCTGGGTGGCCGCGGTGGCGTAGTGTTCGTCGGAGACGGTGATCTCGCCGCGGTGCCACATGGTGCCGATGCGTCCGAGGGCGGGAGCGAGCACCTGCTCGTAGATCACGGGCAGGGGGAGACCGTCGCGGTACGCGTCGAGCACGAGCCGAATGCCGTCCTCGCGACGACCGTCGAGGAGCGATTCGAGATACCCGAGAACGAGCTCGGCGTGCGGCAGGGCGAGTAGTGCGTCGTCTTCGGTGTCGTCGTGATCGCCGCTCGCGGCGCTGTTCTCCGAGTCCGCGTCGGCTTCGTTGCTGGGGGCCATGGCCGCATGGCCGTCGCGGGCCTTCGCGAGCGCTTCGTCGAGAAGCGGCAGAATGCCGGGCTTCACGGTGTCGGGCAGCTCGTTGTCGAGCACTGCTCGTGTGCAGTCGAGACTGCGGCGCAGGTCGTCGGTCGACAAGCCGCGCGCAGCGAGTGCCGCCTGCGAGTCGAGAATGGCGAACGCGAAGAGGCTGTCCCGCCGCGCCGAGACGGCTTGCGAGAGACACGCG
>JAUIME010000659.1 GCA_030433195.1 bacterium | reverse complement strand
GGGCAAGTTCGCCATTCCGAGGAAGCCGGTCGCGCCGATGTTGTTCCAGATCTTCTTGGGATCGTCCTGCGGCGCGCCCGAGTTGGGCGGCATCACCATGCACGACGAACCCAGGGACATCGGCAACACGCGCACCGTCGATGCATCCGGCGCGCCGACCCATGCGTAGAGCGCGAACCTGGCCGGACCCGCTTCGTTGGACGGCGGGCCCAGAAGATCGATCGTGAACGGATCGCTCTGCGCGGCCGTCACGCGGCGATCGATCGCCCCGCCGCTCTGCGAATTCACGAAGACGACGTCCGCCGTGAAGTCGTTCGTCGCGTTCAAGTTTCCGCGACGGCAGTCGTACTCGGGCGCAAGCCGCACGATGTCGGCGACATCGGGAATCGGCTGCGCGACGACCACGGTGTGCGCCGCGTGCGCGAACCCGAGATCCGACGGACCGCTCGACAGCGCGATACTGTCGATCACCTGGCTCGTCGCCCCCGTGGCGTCGATGGCGATCAAGTCGCCATCGGTCGTCGTCGTGTAGAGCAACGCATCGGGCTGCGCGAGCACCGACGAGCGCGGGTTCGCGGGCAACGCGATGTTCGCCACGAGCGTGTCGCTCGTCGTATCGACCACGGCCATCCGCGGATTCTGGAAATCGAAGCTACCGACGTAGACGTGCCCGCCGTCGGCCGAAACGTGAACCTGCAGGGGAAATTCGATCCCGCCGACCATCGCCGTGACGGCCGACGCGCCGCCGTTGATCGCGACCTCGTAGAGATCGTCGCTGAACGAGTGCGACACGTACGCGTTCGTGCCGTCCGGCGAGAACGCGACGCGGATCGGGAAGTCCCCGACCGGGATGCGTGCCACTTCGGTGCGCGTCGCGGTGTCGACGAGCACGAGCTGATCGTCGAAGCTCACGCACACCGCGAGCAACGATCCGTCCGGGCTCACGTCGATGCCGCTGAACACACCGTAGGTGTAGCCGATCGAGCCCATCTGGCCCGTGATGAACGAACCGACGACCGTGCTGCCCGCTCCCGCGAGCTGGATGAAATGCACGCGGTCCGTGCCCGCGATCGTCGTCACGAACGCCATCGAGCCGTCCGGCGAGATCTCCACCTCGGACGGACCCTGCGAGACGTTGAGCGTCGCGACGGTGGTCGCTGACGCGAGATCGATGACCGACACCGTGTTCGACGTGAAGTTCGCGACGACGGCCGTCGTGCTGTCGGGCGTGATCGCGACGCCGAGCGAGCGCTCGCCCGTCGACGCGTAGCCGCGCACGTTGCCGCTCGGAAGATCGAGGATGGTCGCGTTGTTCGACGTGTTGTTGACGACGACGGCCGTGGTGCCGTCGGGCGACACCGCGACGCTACGCGGCGCATCGCCCTCTTCGGGCTCACCCGAAAGCAGGCGCGCCTCGAGGAAGCCGGCCGCCCCCGAGATGTCGTACAGATGAATGTCCTCGCGGAATCGGTTGTTGAGCGCGACGGCACGGAGCTCGGTCGGGCTCGCATCGGCGTCGGCGCAAGCCGCGGCCGGAATCGTCCGCACGAGCGTCTGCGTCGCGATGTCGATGACGCGCGAGTTGAAGTTCGAGACGAATGCGTACTGCCCGTCGAACGAGATCTCGATGTCACCGACGGTTCCCGTGGAGATCGTCGCCGTCGTGCTTCCGGTCGCGAGATCGACGAAGATCGCGTTGTTGAGGATCGCCGCGATCGCGAAGTTCTTGTCGGGCGTGATGCGGATCACCTGGTTCGACAGGTTGGTGCCGATCGCGTGCGACGCGGCGACGCTTCCGACCGCGACGTCGATCACCGTGATCGTCGCGGCGCTGCCTTCGTGACTCACGACGGCGACCGTACCGTCCGCCGAGATGTCGACGGCCGTCGGCAACATCGCGGTCGGCAGCGCAGCGATCTGCGTTCCGGTCGTGACGTCGTAGAGGACCACCTGCGAACCGCCGCGGTCCGGCATCACGAGCGTCGTGTCGTCCGACGCGAGCGCGAACTGCGTGAAGATGTTGCCCGAGATGCCGGGCTCCGGCGTGAAGAAGAAGCCGAACGCGCCCTGCGAGACGGTGCCGAAGGTCGCCGACTCGGTCAGCGTACCGAGGTCGATGATCGAGATCGCCGAGTTGACCGCGTCGTTGATGACGCCGACGACCGCGAACGAGCTGTCCGACGACACCGCGACGCGATACGGCTCGGCGCCCGTGATCGGTATCGTCGCGACAACGGTTCGCGTGGCGATGTCGACGACCGTGACGCTGTTGCCGAAGACGTTCGGAACGATCGCGTACTGATTGTTCGGCGTCACGGCGACGTCGACCGGGAAGTCGCCGGTCGGGATTGTCGCGACGACCGTCTGCGTGGCCACGTCGAAGACGCTCAGCGTATCGGTGTCGCGGTGCGCGATGAAGCACTCCGTGCCGTCGGCCGAGAACGCGACCTGCCGCGGCATGTCGCCTTCGGGATCTTGGTTGACGCTCGCCGCGGCGAGCTGCAGGGAGCCGATCCCGGCGAAGCCGCTGTCGAACGCATCTTGCGGACGCTGCGTCGTGCGCGGCGCGTCGAACAACGTGCGGACCGGCTCGGCCTCGCCTTCGGGCGACGTCAGCCGCGCAGCCTGTTCTTCGGGAGACTCGTCAGCGAGCGCCTGCGGCGCCGCGACGGCAAACGCGACGAGCGCGCTCAGGAACCACGTCGCGAAAGCCGCGACGTACGGATGCGGATCGAATCGCATGGGGGAATTCCTCCTCTTCTCACCTCGCGCTTCGCGCCACTGGCACGGGCGTGCCCCGCCGACTCGCCGGCCGGCAACGTGCGGTCGCGAAAGCGCTCGACCGCGCGCATTGTATCCGACCCCGGTTCGCGACCGCAAACATCTCGTGTCGGCGAAGGGCAGGCTCAGGGACGGCGGCAGCGCATGGTGACGACCCTCGCCTTGCCTGCATCGTCGGTCGTCGCATGGAGATCGCCCGTCTCGACGAATCCGCAAGCTCGGTACACGCGGATCGCCGGTTCGTTGTCGGCGAGGACGTGCAAGACGATCGCGTCGAGCTCGAGAGTTTCGAACGCGAACGTGAGCGCGAGCGCGGCGGCGCGACGGCCGATTCCTCGACCGCGATCTTGCGACGACCCGAGGAACATCTCGAACTCGGCCTCGCGAGTCCCGGTCGGCGTCTCGCCGATCGCGCCGAGGTAGAGGTTGCCGATGTGACGTTCGTCCGCGGAGTCCGTCGTGATCGCATCGGAGCACGCGACGTGATCCGACGCGGGAGTGCCCGGAACGAGTCCGATCGCGAAACTCATGGCGTCTGTTGCCGCGATGCGGTCCTCGAGCCATCGCCGTACGACGTCGCGG
>JAUIME010000658.1 GCA_030433195.1 bacterium | reverse complement strand
CACCCGCCGAGAGCCGCTGAGCCCTCGCCCCCTTCACCGCGGCCGGCCCCGCCGCCACGGCGCGAGCCACGGCCGGCCCCGCCGCCACGCAGCGGCCGATCAGGCCTCGCGGCGTGCGATGCCGACGACGCCGCGCTTGGCGTTGCGGACGAACTCGACGAGATGGGCGACTTCGGGGGTGGAGGTGTCGACTCGGGCGAGGCGCTCTTCGAGTGTTCCGTCGCCGCGGAACAGGGTTCGATAGGCGACGCGGATCGCGAGGCGGGCTTCGGTCGAGAGGCCGGCGCGTCGGATTCCGACGGCGTTCGGGCCGGTGAGTCGGGCGGGGTGGCAGCCGACGACCGTGCCGAACGGGGGGCAGTCTTGCGAGAGCCCCGCGTGGCCCGCGACCATCGCGAGGGTCCCGACCCGGCAGAACTGGTGGATTGCCGCTTGCCCGCCGAAGAAGGCGCGGTCCGCGACTTCGACGTGTCCGGCGAGGAGGGCGCCGCTGCAAAGCGTGACATGGTCGCCGACTTGGCAGTCGTGGCCGATGTGCGATCCGCTCATGAAGTAGCCGTCGTTGCCGACGCGCGTTTCGCCGTCGGCCGTGCGCGAGCGATGGACCTGGCTGAACTCGCGGAAGACGTTGCGGTCGCCGATGTGGGTCGAGCCCCAGCGGCCGTCGCCTCCCTTGATCTGCGGATCGTGGCCGATCGCGGACGAGAACCCGAGCACGCACTCGGCGCCGATGTGGGCAGGGCCGCGAACGTCGGCGTGGTGCTCGACGACGGATCCGTCACCGATCGTCACTCCGGGGCCGATCACGGCGTAGGCGCCGACCGTGACGCCTTGGCCGAGCTGCGCCCCGTCGTCGATGACGGCCGTGGGATGAATGCCCGGATCTCGTGTCGTTTCGTGCACGCTCGTGTCCTCACGGCTTCCGCGTCGGTGGAAGCCGCAAGACTAACGCATCGGGGGGGCGGAATCCAGTCGGGCGGGGACGAGACGATTCGCGAGTCGGTTGCACCGATGTTCGAGAGCGCTGTCGGGGCCGCCCACGATCGGGACGACACGCCCGATGCTCGCGGCGGCATCGTAGAGGGCGAAGCGAGCGATCGCGTCGTCGGCCGCCGAGCGGCCCGGATGACGGAGCGCGCTAAGGGTGCGACCGATGCGGATGGCGGCGGGGAGCGCCGCGAGTCCGACTGCGGAAGCGCCGAGCACCGGCAAGCCGGCGGCGCCGGAACCGACCGCGGCACCGATCCCCGCGGCGGTCGCGATCATGAGGCTGGATTCGAGGCGGCACTGCGGTCCGAGCTTCGCGATCGGCCCGTTCGGGCGAGCCGACGAGAGTGCGCGTCCCCAAGATGCGGCGGTTGCGGCGTCGAGGTGCCCGCGGTCGTGCCACGCGAGGATGCGTTCGGCGACGTGATCCCGCGAGCGCGCGAAGCTCTCAGGGATTCCCGGTTCGATCCGGACGGTACGCGGTACGGGAGTCACCGGACGATGCCGACGATTCGGCAGCGGCGGCGGCGCCTTGCCCTCTTCATCGGCACCGCGGATCTCAATCCCTCGCATCTCGCTCGACGGATCGTTCGCACGACGGGCCGCGCCGCGCGAGCTCTCGACTTCGAGTCGTGCTCGTCGCTTCGACGCGCGACTCGGGGCGCGCCAGGATTCTTGATGGAACGCGAGCAGGTCGATCCGATCGCGAAGCGCGCAGTACTCGTCCACTCCGAGATGATCGAGGAGCTCACGTCCTCGCCGCTTCAAGTAGAGACCGAGGCGCTCGCGATCGACGTCGTCGAACAGCGGACGTCGTTGGCGAATCGTTCGCGGCAAGACGTGTCGCACGAAGGTCCATGGCGAGAAGGGCACGACATTGGGGATTCCCGACTCGAGGTCGATCCATACCCAAGTCGCGCGGTCCGATCCGTCGCGTGCGGAAGATCGTAGGAAGTTCGCCACGGCCTGCGGATTGCCGAGGCCGGCTTGCCATGCGGATCCGTCGAAGCCGGCTTCGAGGAGGTGGCGCTGGAGGGGTCGCAATACGTTGGCGACGAGGTCTTCGTATTCGTCGAAGGCGGCCGGGTCGTGATCGTGCCGCAGTCGGGCGCTGTGCCCGTCGACGTACTCGGCGTGAAGCTCGAACGCCCCGTAGGCCTCGTTCCACGCATATCCGACGGCGCGCGCGACGCGGACGCGTCCCGCGAACCACACGTCGACGAGCGGCGCGAGGACTTGGCGTCGCAGCACGGCGGCGCGGATCGCGTGTTCGTTCCACGCATAGGGATTCGGGACACCGAGGATCACGCGCTGCACGAGCTTCGTGAGTCCGGACGAGACGAAGACCTTGCGGACGATGCGTTCGTTCCCGGCGTCGGCTCGCGTGCGATAGACGCGCCCGGATCGTCCGGCGCCCAGGTAATCGGGCGTGGTGCCGCGATCGGCGGCGGCGGGACTGACAGGACGACAGGTCGCGAGCCGATCGATGACGTGCGGTAGCCGAGTGCCGGGCATGGGCGGTCCTTCTCCGGGATCGGGAGGCCGTGACGTATCGATCACGGCACGAGGCGGAGGGGGACGGAGCGCGGAACGCGCGGGCGGGCGCGGCGAGGAGGAAGTCTATCCTCGGTTCGAGCCGACGCAAGCGCTCAGAATAATCTTGACCGCACGATACGGCCGACGGCTCAACGCCCGGATCGAAGCTCGAAGAGGTTGTTTTCGGCGATGCGGGCTTCCGACTGACTCGGCCCATTGCGCAGGCACGTCGTGAAGGCCTGGATCGCGGCGTCGCGATTCCCGAGGACACGCTCGATCTGGCCGATGCGCATGAACACGGTGGAGTTCGTCGGCATGACCCGTGCGACGTCGCGGAGGATCGACAGCGCGTCGTCGTAGCGCTGGAGACCCATGAGGCATCCGGTCTGGATGATGATCCACGCAACGTCCCCGGGCTTCGACGCCAGCGCCGACTCGGCGATCTCGAGCGCCTTCGCATCTTGGCCGCTCTGGCTGTACGCGATCGCGAGCTCCTTGCGGATCTCTTCGTTGGCGGGCTCGAGCTCGAGCAGGGCGTCGAGCTCCGCGATGGCCTGCGGGTACAAACGCTCGCGCTTGTACATGGCCGCGGCCTCCTCGCGGATCCTCGCCTCTTCGACGCCCTGCGCGCGTCGTTCCTTGCGCATCGCTTCGACTCGGGCTCCGACGACACTGCCCGCGCCTTCACGGAGGAACTCGAGCTTGCGGCGCGCCTCGGCGTTGTCGGGGTTGAGTCCGACCGCGGTCTCGAACGAGTCGAGCGCGAGCGCGAGGTTGCCGAGCTTTTCATGCACGAGGCCGATGTTGAAGTGGATCGTGTCGCGATCCGGATCGATCGCG
>JAUIME010000657.1 GCA_030433195.1 bacterium | reverse complement strand
CACCCCCGAAGAGGCCGGTCTTCCCGCCCTTCACGTACGGCGCGAGCAGGTCGACGACCTTGATGCCGGTCTCGAACAGCTCGGTATCCGACGCGAGCTCGTCGAAGCGCGGCGGCGTCTGGTGGATCGCGCGGCGCGGCACGTCGGCCGGAATCGGATCGCCCATGTCGACGGGCTCGCCGAGCAGGTTGAACACCCGCCCGAGCGCGGCTTCGCCAACCGGCACCGAGATCGGCGCGCCGGTGTTGATCACCTTCATGCCGCGCACGAGTCCGTCCGTCAGAGACATCGCGACGGTTCGAACCTGGTCGCGCCCGATGTGCTGCTGCACCTCGAGCGTGAGCTCGATCGGCTTGCCGTCTCCGGTCTTGCCCTCGATCTTGAGCGCGTTGTAGATCTCCGGGAGGCAGCCGGGTTCGAACTCGACGTCCACAACCGGCCCGATGACGCGGATTACCTTGCCGTCCTTGTTCATCTCGTGCTCCATGTTCCTCGACCGTGCCGGGCGCTGTCGCGTCCGACGGTCCGCGGCTTATGCCTTGAGCGCTTCGACACCACCCAAGATCTCCGCGAGTTCCTGCGTGATCTGGGCCTGTCGTTCCTTGTTGTAAAAGCGGTTCAGCGTACGCTTGAGCTCGCCCGCGTTGTCGGTCGCCATCTTCATGGCGACCATGCGCGCGCTGTGCTCACTGGCTTGCGCGTTCAACAGCGTTTCGTAGAAGCGCGTCTTCACCATCAGCGGCAACAACGACTGCACGATCTCTTCGGGCGACGGTTCGAAGAGCGGATCGCCCTTCTTCGCGGCGCCGCCTTCCGTGTCGTCTTCGCCCTCGCTCGTGAACGGCAGCAACGTGTCGATCGTCGGCTGCAACCGTCCGGCCGAAACGAATCGCGTGTAGATGAGCACCACGCGGTCGTAGCGACCGTTCGCGAAGCCGTCGATGAACGACGAGCCGATCTCTTCGGCGTGTTCGTAGCGCGGCTCGTTCGACGGCTCGATGTAGGTCTTCACCGTCTCCAACTTGCGGAAGTTGAAGTACGAGATCGCCTTCTTGCCGGAGAGGTAGACGTCGACGTCGCTCCCCTTCTCACGATGCTCGTTGACGTACTGCATCGCGAGGCGGATCACGTTCGTGTTGTAGGCGCCGCAAAGACCGCGGTTCGACGTGATGAGGAACACGGCGATCTTCTTGGGAGTTTCGGGCGCGCGCAACAGCGGATGATCCAGGTCGCTCGTCCCGAGGGCCGAAAGCGTCGCCATGATCTCGCGGAGCTTCGAAGCGTACGGGCGGGACGCGAGCACGCGATCCTGCGCCTTCTTCATCTTCGAAGTGGAGACGAGCTCCATCGTGCGCGTGATCTTCTGCGTGCTCTCGACCGAGCGGATCCGCTTCTTGATCTCACGGGCTTGCGCCATCCGTCAGCGACCCCTTACTTGAACGATTCCGTGAACGCTTCGAGAGCCGCCTTGAGCTTGCTCTCGATTTCGTCCGTCAGCTTGCCCCCCTCGCGAATCCCGCTGAGGACGTCCGGGTGTTTGGCTTGCATCATGTCGAGCAGCTCCGTCTCGAAGCGCTGGACGTGTTCGACGTCGATCCGGTCGAGGAAGCCCTTCGCACCGGCGTAGATCGAAACGACCTGATTCTCGACGGGCATCGGCATGAACTGCGGCTGCTTGAGCAGCTCCACCATGCGTTCCCCGCGATCGAGCTGGGCCTGCGTCGACTTGTCGAGGTCGGTTCCGAGCTGCGCGAACGCTTCGAGCTCGCGGTACTGTGCGAGGTCGAGACGCAGCGAGCCGGCCACCTGGCGCATGGCCTTCACCTGCGCCTTGCCCCCGACGCGCGACACCGAGATCCCGACGTTGATGGCGGGCCGCACGCCCGCGAAGAACAGGTCGGGCTGCAGGTAGATCTGGCCGTCGGTGATCGAAATCACGTTGGTCGGGATGTACGCCGAAACGTCACCCCCCTGCGTCTCGATGATCGGCAGAGCGGTCAGCGAACCGCCGCCCTTCGCCTCGGACAACTTCGCGGCGCGCTCGAGCAGACGGCTGTGCAGGTAGAAGACGTCACCCGGATACGCTTCGCGGCCCGGCGGACGTCGCAGCAGCAGCGCGAGCTGGCGATACGCCTGCGCCTGCTTCGAGAGGTCGTCGTAGATGACGAGCGTTTCCTTGCCACGGTCGTACATGAAGTACTCGGCCATGGCCGCGCCCGAGTACGGCGCGATGTACTGCAGCGGCGCGGGGTCGTCGGCCGAAGCCACGATGACCGTCGTCCACTCCATCGCGCCCGACTCGCGCAGCTTCTCGACCATCTGTGCGACGGTCGAAGCCTTCTTGCCGATGGCGACGAAGAAGCAACGCATCCCCGAATCGCGCTGGTTGATGATCGCGTCGACCGCGATGGCGGTCTTCCCGGTACCACGGTCGCCGATGATGAGCTCGCGCTGGCCGCGGCCGATCGGGATCATCGAGTCGACGGCCTTGAGACCGGTCTGCATCGGCACGTCGACCGGCTGGCGATCGGCGATCCCAGGCGCTGGACTCTCGACCGGACGCGTGAGATCGGTCTTGATCGGGCCCATACCGTCGACGGGAATACCGAGCGGGTTCACGACGCGTCCGATCAGCTCCTCGCCGACCGGCACTTCGAGCACGCGGCCCGTGCGCTTGACCGTCATGCCCTCGCGGATCTTCAGGTAGTCCCCGAGAACCACGACGCCGAGCGTGTCTTCTTCGAGGTTGAGCGCCATGCCGTAGACGCCGCCCTCGAACTCGACCATTTCGCTGGCCATGCAGTTGTCGAGCCCGTAGACGCGGGCGATCCCGTCGCCCGCCTCGAGAACCGTGCCGACCTCTTCGACCTTGGCTTCGGCTTCGAAACGCTCGATCTGATCTTTGATGATCGAGGTGATCTCTTCCGGATTGATCTTCATGAAATCCGTTTCCTTGATGGTTCGGCAAATCACGCGAGCGTCCGGCCGGCGGCCGAAATCGCGTCATGCTCTCGTTCGTGTCGCGCTAGCGTACGGCCACCGCCTTACGGAACTCCTCGAGACTCCGACGCAGCGACATGTCGACGCGCCGGTCCCCGATCTGCAGGATCATGCCGCCGAGGATCTCGGGATCCTCACCGACCCAGAGCGACACCTTCTTGCCGAGCTTCTCGGCCAGCGTCGACTCGATCTCTTGGACGCGAGCCTCTTCCATCGACACTGCGAAGGTCGCACGCGCCCGGATGAGCCCGCCTCGACTCTCGAGGAGGTTGCGGAACGACTCGTAGACGTCGCCGAAGAACAGAATCCGCCCCTTCTCCGCCAGCACACCGAGAAACCGACGAAAGTCCTCGCTGAATTTCTC
>JAUIME010000656.1 GCA_030433195.1 bacterium | reverse complement strand
TCGCGCCAAGCGCTCGAGCGACGTGTTCTCTTCGGTCGAGTTCGCGTCGCGCCCTTTGGCGTCCATATGGGCATCATGGATGCGCCGGGTGCGATGAACACGCGCCGCGAGATGTCGCACGACCCCACGCATCCACGCACGCCGCGAGCGGATCGATGCACGATCCTCCCGATCACGCCCCCGCTCGGCCTCGAGCGCAACGACCATCGCGTCCTGCACGACGTCGTCAGCAACATCATCGCTCACGAGGCATCCGGCGAGGCGCCGCACCCACCGCAAGTCCTCGAGCAGCCGCTCCGAACTCCACATCATCTGGGCATCGTTCATCGGGATCTCCACCAAGATCGTACGTGACTGGACGCCGACCTGGTGCCACGAGCTTCCCGAATTTCTTCAACTTTCTCGAGAACGATGTGCGGTTTCGTGGGATGAGATGCCTCAGCGGTCGGGCTCTCACAAGGCAGAAGCGCCGCTCGGTTCGCGATTCCCTGAATCCGATGGCCGCTCGGCGGCAACTCCGGGGTATCCTCGAACCCTGGACGGAGGCTTCTGATGGCATCTCGAACCGAATCTGCGACGCTGCAACGCGGTACGACCGACCCGCAGTCCCTACGCGACGAAGCGCTGATGGAGCACACGGAGTTCTTGCGCCGATTCGTGACGGGCTTGCTAGGCGACAGGGATGGCGTCGACGACGTCGTACAAGACACGTGGGTTTCGGCGATCGAACGTCCCGCACAAGAAGCGCGAAGCGTGCGCGCGTGGCTCGCCGGCGTGGCGCGCAACCTCGTACGGCAGCGCCATCGCGGAGCGGCGCGCCGCGAGCGGCGAGAGTATCTCGCGGCGCGGCCCGACCGGCTGCCCTCGAGCACAGACGACATCGAACGGCTCGACCTCCTCGACCGCGTCGTCGCGGCCGTTCGCGGACTCGACGAACCGTATCGTTCAACGCTACTGCTGCGCTACTACGACGGTCTCGCCCCGCGCGAGATCGCGAGCGCGCAGAGTCTTCCTGTCGCGACCGTGAAGACGCGGCTGCGTCGCGGCCTCGAGCGCGTGCGCGCGATTCTCGACGAAGCCGATCGCACGAAGAAGGCGGCCGACACGAACGCTCGCCCGTGGCGCGCGGTCCTCGCGCCGCTATCGCTCACGCTCCCGGGAGCTCCGACCGCGGATGCTGCCGATGCCGGAGCATCGACCGGTTCGGGCGCAACCGAAGCGGTGTCCGGCGGAGCGACGGGTATTGGTGCGGGTGTGATGGCGACTGTCGCCGGCGTGGCCGGTGTCGCGGCCATCGTCGCGTTCAGCATCTGGTTCACGCAACGCGATTCCGCACCGCAGCCGAATCCGTCGGCTGACATCGTCGCGTTGACGACTACCGACGAAGCGAGTGAGGACCCGGCAATCGCGAGGGACCTCGATAATGCTCCAGCCACGCACGCCGCTGACGCAGGAACTCCTCTCGCAGACAACGGCACGACGACAGTCGCGGCTCCTCCCGCGGCTCCAGCGACATCGTCCGAAGCGTGGACCGTCACGGGCCGCGTGTACCTCGGCGACACGGACGTACCGTTTGCTGGCGCCGAGCTTCGCGCCGCGATGCGGGAAGGAAGCTCGGGTTCGTACTTCGACGATCCGTTGCAAGAAGTCGTCTTTCGGGCGAATGACGACGGGACCTTCGAGGTCGCGCTCGTCCCGCCCGCAGGTCCGTCGCGATTGCGTATCACGAGCAACGAAGCGAACCACGTTTCGAGCGGTTATTCCTGGATCCTCGTGAGAGGCGAGG
The DNA here is from genome assembly GCA_030433195.1 of bacterium. GTDB lineage: Bacteria > Planctomycetota > JACOTG01 > JACOTG01 > JAUIME01 > JAUIME01. The sequence continues at coordinate 1,582 of JAUIME010000656.1, read as the reverse complement.
ACGCACCGTCCGACGTCGAAGTTCGGATGTTCGAGACGACCTCGCGCATCCGCGGCACGATTCGCGACCACCGCGGCGAGCCGATCGCCGGCGCTCGCGTGTGGAGCTCCGACGACGACCGACACGAGCGCGACCGCGCGGTGAGCGATGCATCCGGCGCCTACGAGCTTTCTGTCTCGCCGCGCTCGCACCAACCGGATCTCTTCGCCTTCGCGCCGGGCTACGGCCTTCGCCCTACGCGAGTCGAGATCGACGGGACCGTCGAGACCGGTGTCGACTTCGAGCTCCATCCAGAACGCCGCGCCATCGGCCGCGTCGTGGACCGACAGGGACTTCCGATGGAAGGTGTATCGGTTACCGGGCACGCGGATCACGCGCTGCAGCGCTTCGACATGCATCGAACCGAAACCGATGCCGACGGGCGCTTCACACTCGGCGGATTCGATGCTGGCGGCCAAAGGTCGTCGATCGCGATCCGTCATGCGGGCTACGTTCCGCGTGGTTTCCCGCTCGGCTCGGGCACCCTCGACGTCGAAGCCGAGGTCGTTCTCGAACGTGCCGTGGCGCTCAAGGGGCTCGTCCTCGATCGCGACGACGTACCGCTCGCAAAAGCGAATCTCACCATCACCTACTTCGTACCCTCGCGCGGTGCCCTCCAAGAGCGCTCGGTAACCGGACTCGACGGGACCTTCCGTATCGACGGGTTGTTCGCCGAAACCTACGACGTCGAGATCAACCACCCCGAAGCCGGATCGATGCGCGCACGCGCCACCGCGCCCGGCGACGTCGTCATCCGCTACGCCGACCAGGAGATGTCGTTCGCGGGCGGTCGTGTCGTCGATCCGGCGGGCAAACCGATCGAGAATGCGTACATCTCCTTCGAGACGCCGGGGAGCAACGACGAGCGCTCGACCTTTGCGCGCACGGGCGCAGACGGCGCTTTCCACGTCGAGCTCCCCACGTCGCGAGTCGGTATGAGTCTCGACGCCCGCGGCTACGTCCGACAGTTCATGCGACTCGACGCGCTCGGCTTCGACGATCGCACGTTCACGCTTCAGCCCGCCGTCCCACTTCGCGGCCGGGTCGTCGACGCCGAAACGGGGGAAGCCATTCGCTCGTTCCGCGTCGGGCTCTTTCATGCGGGCGCACGATTGGATGACGTTGTGGCTTCTTCGTGGTCGGCTGAATGGTCCCGTCTCGCAATGGTCCCCGTCACGAATGCGCATGGCATCTTCGAAACGGAAGCCGAGTTCCTCGGCGGTAGTGTCATCGGAGTCCAGGCCATCGCCGACGGCTACGGCTTCCAAGAGAACCAACGCGTCGTCATCGGCGGTGATCCGACGTCGCTCGATGTCGAGTTTCGTCTGCATCAGACCGGGATCGTCGAGGGCTTCGTCGTCGACGCCGCCGGCGCACCCGTTGCGCAAGCCCGGGTCCGATCGTTCGACAAGGAGCACTACATCTCGACGAACAAGGCATCGTATTCGGAAGAGCGAAGAGCTCCGGAGGTCGCCACAACCGACGACAGTGGGTTCTTCCGGCTCGGTCGAGTGACGCCGGGCTCCCGATCCGTCGTCGCCAT
>JAUIME010000655.1 GCA_030433195.1 bacterium | reverse complement strand
AGCCGGCCGTCGCCGAGGAGGTGGAGGACGACGATGACGACTACGAGGAAGAAGAAGCCTTCGACCTCGAAGAGTCCGACCCGGAACTCGTGACGGTCGAGGCTCGTCGAGCGGACGATGCTGGCGATGACGCCGACGAAGACGACGATTCGCCGCTCGCGCTCGAAATCGATTCCTTCGACGAAGAAGCACTCGGCGACGCCGCGGCCGACGAAGACGAGACCACCCCGCTCCAACCGGCCGCCCGATCGGCTGCTGACGCGTTGTTCTCGAGCGTACGAGAGACGACCGACGAGAGCGCCTTCGAGGGTGACGAGTTCGACGTGTCCATCGAAGACCTCGTGGACGACGACGAAGACGAAGAGGCGCCGACCGAAGAGCCGGCCCCCGAAGAGCCTCGCATCGTGGCCGAAGAGGACTGGCCGCAGGTCGAGTTCGAAGACGACGGATCGGTCGTCACCGCGGGAGACTCGGAGATCGACCCGGGAGTCGACACCAGGCACACCCCGCCCGCGTACGACGACGGGCAACCGGTGCCGCCCGCGGGAGTGCCTGCCGCCGCGTCCGCCGATCCGAGGCCGCACGACGGCGACGGAGCGGGTGCCTCGGATCCCGAGCTGTTCGAGCGAGCCGTCGCCACCGTCCTCGAATCGGGTCGCGGCTCGGTGAACCAGCTCAAGAAAGCGCTCTCGATCGGGCCCAAGAAAGCCCGCTCGCTCCTCGAGCGAATGGAAGCCGAGGGCGTGGTGGGCCAGTCGTCCGGAAATCGCGGTCGCGAGGTGTTGATCTCGCGCGACGAGTGGCTCTCCCGAAACCACGACGTCTGACGGCGATCTCGGCCCACGCAGCCCCGGGCAAAGCGCAGCGCGAAGTCGCGAACCGCCCCCTCGGGGCATGCTAGAATGCCGGATCGGCACTCGCCGGTCCGCCGCGCCGCGGCTTCCTCGCAACTGTTCCCTACGGGACGTCGACCGCCCCGGCCACCCTGTTCGGGCCACCGGCGTACCGTTGAATCTGCCTGGGCCTCATGAAGTCCGAACGACCTTTGACCCGTGACTCCGCTGCGACGCGCGTCGGCATCATCACGCTCGGATGTCCGAAGAACACCGTCGACTCGGAAGAGATGCTGCGCGCGATGGAGTCGACCGAATCGGTCGAGATCCGAACCGACGCCGAAGACGCCGAAGTCGTCGTCATCAACACGTGCGCGTTCATCGGGCCGGCCAAAGAAGAGTCGGTCGAGACGATTCTCGAAGCCATCGAGCGGAAGAAAGAAGGCCGCCACCGCGGAGTCGTCGTGGCCGGTTGCCTGTCCGAACGCTATCGGCAGGAGCTTCAAAAAGAGATCCCCGAAGTCGACGCCTTCCTGGGCGTGGCGCCGGGCCGCGAAGTCCTCGAGGCGTGCGCCGAAGTCGCCGCCCGCAACCGCGACCTGCCCCATACGCCCGCGGCCACCGTAAGCGAGGCGGACCGTTCTCGAGGCGGCAGCACGACCGAGGCGACGCCTCGAGAGACCGGTGGTCCGACCGCGACCGTGACGCCCGAGTCCCACGAGGCCGACGATGCGTCGTGTCACACGCCCGACGCCGCGCTCGCGTCACGGCTGACGCCCTTCTACACGGGCTACGTCAAGATATCCGAGGGCTGTGACAACCCGTGCACGTTCTGCGCGATTCCGATCTTCCGCGGCAAGCACCGCAGCAAGCCGCCGGAGCAGGTCCTCGCCGAAGTGCAAGACCTCGCGCGCTCGGGAGCGGTCGAAGTCAACGTGATCGCACAAGACACGACGTCGTACGGAATCGAAAACCCGAACGGCCCGCGATTGCACGACCTCTTGCGGCAGATCGCCGCGACGCCGGGCATTCGCTGGACACGCCTCTTGTACGCCTACCCGAAATTCGTCACGCCCGAGCTCATCGACACGCTCGCCGAGACGGAAGGGATCGTGCACTACATCGACATGCCGCTGCAGCACGCGAGCGGGACGGTCTTGCGGCGCATGGGCCGCGGCATGAACCGTGAGGCGCTCACCGACCTCCTGCTCGGGTTGCGCGAGCGAATCCCCGACCTCATGCTGCGCACCACGATGATGGTCGGATTCTCGGGCGAAACCGACGACGAGTTCGAAGACCTGCTGCGCTTCGTCGAAGACGTCCGATTCGAGCGGCTCGGCGCGTTTCTGTACTCGCCGGAAGACGGCACACCGGCATTCAAGCTGCCGGACGACGTCCCCGAAGACGTCAAGACCGAGCGTTACCACCGCCTCATGGAGCTGCAGCAGGAGATCGCGTTCCGCAACAACGAAGCGCTCGTCGGCCGCGAGCTCGACGTCCTCGTCGAAGCCGCGGACCGCGCACCCGGTACCTGGCTCGGTCGCACGTACGGCGATGCCCCCGAGATCGACGGACGCATCGACCTGCGCGGCGACGGCCTGTGCCCCGGCCGCATCTACCGGGCACGCGTGACACGCGCCGACGGTTACGACCTGCACGGCGAGGTGGTCCCCGCCTCGAACGGAGCGCGAGCCTCATGAATCTCCCGAATCGCCTGACGATGTCGCGACTCGCGTTCGCGCTCGCGATCTTCGGGGTCCTGCAGTGGATCCTCCTGATCGAACGCGCACACGCCGACGCCGCACCGAAGTTCCTCGCTGCGATCGCGTTCGTCCTCTTCGTGATCGCCGCCCTCACGGATGCCGTCGACGGCTACATCGCGCGCAAGCGCAAGCTCGCGACCGCATTCGGCCGCATGGCCGATCCGCTCATGGACAAGATCATCATCTCGGGGATTCTCGTGTTCTTCATGCAGATCCCTTCGACGCAGAACTCGTTCCCGGCATGGATGGTCGTCTTGGTCATCGTGCGCGAGTTCCTCATGACCGGCCTTCGCGGATTCATCGAAGGCAAGGGGCAAGGCTTCGGCGCACAGATCCTCGGCAAGGGGAAGATGGTCGTGCAGTGCGTCATGGTCTGCTACGGCTTCGTACACATCGGGTGGCTGTCCGGCCACTCGGCTTCGCACACCGCTCTTTCGGCGATGATGGCGCTCACGCTCGCCCTCACGCTCGGATCGGGACTCTCCTACTTGCCCACCGCGATGACGGTCTTCCGCGATGCGAAAGATATCTGAGATCGTCCTGACGTTCGGCTTCGTCGGGCGTATTCCGATCGCCTCGGGAACGTGGGGCTCTGCCGCGATCCTCCCGTTCCTGTGGCTCGTCCCCGCGGGATGGCACTTCGCGACGACCGCGGCGATCGCCGCCACCGTGTTGTTCTTCGTCGGTTCGTATCTCGCGCGCGACGCCCGCGAAGTCTTCGGCAGCGACGACCCGAGCGCCATCGTCCTCGACGAAGTCGTCGGCATGTTGCTCGCGGTC
>JAUIME010000654.1 GCA_030433195.1 bacterium | reverse complement strand
AACCCGGGCGCGTACCGCACGGTCACGCGTCCCCTGCTCTACAACATGGGTCAGATGGTGAACCGCGACGACATCGGACCCGCCATTCTCCCGATGCCATACTCCGACGAGGGCTTTCTCCTTAGCGTCGGTTCGCCGCTCTTCGACGACGTCGAAGCCGGACTCGATGCCTACGTCGTGAACGGACTGCAAGCCAACACCGACGCCGACTTCTTCGCGAGCCGCAGCTACACCGACAACAACGGCGATCCAGCCGTCGGCGGGCGCCTCACCGTCGGCGTCCCCCACGTCACGTTCGGCGCGTCGGCGATGACCGGTCGCATGGACGATCCCGACATGGGATTCGGCAAGCGCCTGAACTATCGCCTCTACGGCGTCGATGTCACCGCGACCTACGGACAGCGTCTGCGCGTCGTGGCCGAATACGCTCGCCGCAGCAACGACCAGCTCACGTTCCTGCCCGACAATCCGCGCGGCAACGCCGACGTCGAAGGCTACGCAGTCGAAGCCGACTGGCTCGTGCTCGACGATGCCGGGGTCTCACTCATCGCGCGGTACGACTCGATGCTCTACGACGGGGACGTCCCGCCACCGCGCAGCAGCCTCGACGGCGACTACAACGTCTCGCGCTTCACGTGGGGCTTCGACTTCGCGCTTCCGGGCGGCAGCAATCTCATGCTGAACCACGAACACTGGTCGATGCCGGCCGACCTCGACAGTGTCGACGTCGTCGGCGTGCGTTGGGTGCTGTCGTTCTGATTCCTTGCCGTTCGAGCGCGAGGCGTGCGATACTCGACGAGTCCGGTCGGTATCGCCGCCTCGCCGCGGCCAGCGCTTCGATGCCCGGAGACGATCGTCGCCATGAGAACCGACACCCTTCCGCCCGCTGACGCCGTCGTGCGAACCGCGCCTGCCGACTCGCGCTCCGCAACCGCGCGCGTACGTTCCCAGCTTCCCTTGTGGGCGCTCGTTGCCATCGCGCTCGTCGCGGGCGCCTGCCACACGACGCCAGCGCCCGAGACCGCCGCGCGCCACGCCGCACTCGGCAAAGAACTCCTCGACGCGGGTCGCCCGCAGCCGGCCATCGAAGAGCTCTCGCGCGCGATCGAGATCGAGCCGACCGCGCTCACCTTCTACCACCGTGGCAATGCACGCTTCTTGCTCGAACAGCATCACGGCGCGGTGCTCGACTACACGCGCGCGCTGCAGAAGGAACCCGCACTCGCGGAAGCGTATTGGAACCGCAGCGTCGCCCGTCGCGAGATCGGCGAGATCGATGGGGTCATCTCGGATTGCACGCGCGTCATCACGTTGCGACCCGATCATGCGCGCGCGTTCTACGCACGCGCGATCGCACGCGCCGAGCGCGGCCGCGTGCGCGAAGCGGTGGCCGACATCACTCGAGTCATCGAGCTCGAGCCCGGCCAAACGAACGCGTACTTCGACCGCGCCACGATGCGGCTCCGAATCGGCGAGTACGACGACGCGGCCGACGACTACACGCGCGCCATCGAGGCGGCGCCCGACGACTTCGAGGCGCGCATCGGCCGCGCGCGCTCCTACCTCTACCGCGGCGATCTCGAACCCGCGATGGACGATATCGCGTCGGCGATCGAGCTTCGTCCCGAGCTGCGTTGGGTCTATCTCAACAAGGCGCTCGCGCAACTGCGCGCCGACGAGACGGGCCGAGCGCTCCGAGAGTGCGAGAACGCGCTGCGCACCGATCCCGAATTCGCCGACGCATTCTACGTCCGTGCTCTGGTCCGTGAGGCTCGCGACGAGCCCGACGACGCGATCACGGATTACTCCATCGCGCTGCGCTACGACCCCGACCACCGGGCCTCGAAGCGACGCCTCGCCGAGCACAGCCGCCAGTAGCCCCCGGGGAAGGACCGAGACGGAAATCCGCCGAGGCGAACTTCCGCTGCAAGAAACCCCTGGGCTGGTGCCTCTGTACTCTCCGGGCCGCTTTCGGGTCACTGGAGACCCGAATCGGACCTCTCGGTCCGCGTTCGGCGCTTCGGCTCGTCCGGTCCGTCGCACTGACGACGGGAGTAGAAACAGTGAGGATGCTCTCATGAAGATCGGTTCGGAAAGTACGCGTGCGGTCCGACTCGGGCTGCTCGCTTTGGTGTGGCTCGTTCTCGGTACCGTCGTCGTCGACGACGTTCTCGCGCAGCGTGGCGGCGGGCGAGGTGGCGGACGCGGTGCCGGGGGGCGAGGCGATGCCAACGCCGAGCGTGAGGTCTACGCCATCGTGCAGGTCGGCGACGAAGTCCGCATGGTGCAGGCCGACGAAGTCCAGGCGCTCGCCGACGAGGTCAAGAAGTCGAACACCGAAGCGCTGAAACAATGGAACGACGCCAAGAAGATCGCCAAGGACGAGGATCGAAAGTTCGAGGATCCGAAGCCGAAGCCCGAACGATTCAAGGTGCTCGCGAAGTCGGTCAACGGTCGACGCGAAGCGGCCGAAACCCGCGACAAGTATCAAGAGAAGCTACTCGCTTCGATGAAGGGAAAGTACTGCGTCGTGCAATACGATCGCGAGTATCGCGTGGTCGAGAAGAACGAGATCTCGAAGCTGCGCCGCGCGGCCGACGAGGAGTTCCGCAAGAAGCTCGACGAGCTTCGCAAGGCGCGCGGCGGAAGTGACGGCGACGAACGCGGCTCGCGAGCCGACCGTCCGCGCCCGACGCAGATCCGCATCCTCCCGAAGACGTTCGCGACCGAGAAGGAAGCGCACGAATACATCAACGGCCTCCCCGCGCCCTCTCCCGAGCGCGACGGCCCCGGCCGCGGCGAAGGTCGCGAGCGCGGGGAAGGGGGTGGTCGGCGTGGCGGCGGCGACGGCGAAGGACGCCGCGGCGGTGGCCGTGGCGGCGACGGCAACTGAGCCTGTCGATTCGCGAAACCCGAGGCATTCCGCGCCCGGCCCGATCCTCGCGATCCGGCCGGGCGCTTTCGTTTCGTCTGCATCCTCGCCCGGAACCCGCAGGACGCCTCGTTTTGCTATCCTAGCGCCGTTATTCCATCCGTGAGCCCCGTTCGAGGCGCTCGCTTTCCGCGCCGATTCCATGGGAGACCTTCCGATGTCCGACACGCTCGCGCCCGAGATGCAATTCGATCTCTACAACCCCACCGAGACGCATTCGATGCTGCGCGGCATGCTGCGCGAGTTCGTGACGTCGGAGGTCGAACCGCAAGCGCTCGAGTACGATCGTACCGAGTCGTTCAACCTCGAGCTGTTCCGCAAGCTCGGCGAGATGGACCTGCTCGGCGTGACCGTCAGCGACGACCACGGCGGCGCCGGCATGGACGCGGTCGCGGCGGTGATCGTTCACGAAGAGCTGTCGGCGTCGGACCCCGGCTTCTGCCTGG
>JAUIME010000022.1 GCA_030433195.1 bacterium | reverse complement strand
CTCGTCGCGATGCGCGCGAACGGCTTCCGCGGGCTCGTGCGGAATGGATCGATCGATTGCCGGCGCATCACCGAACGTCCGCGATCCGACCAGGGCCGTCACGAAGTCGTCGATCTCTTCGGGATCCACGTCGCCGGTGAGGATCAACATCAGGTTCGAGGGGTGGTAGTACGTGCGGTACGCGCGATCGAGGACCTCGGGGGTGATCGAAGCGATACTCTCCTCGGTCCCCGCGATGTCGAAGCGGATCGGGTGTCGATGAAACAACGACCCGAGCAGGTTCATGTAGACGCGCCAGTCGGGGCAATCTTCGTACATCCGCAGTTCTTGCGCGATGTCGTCCCGCTCTTTGCGTACCGTATCGGCGCAGAAGTACGGATCGAAGACGAGCTCACCGAGCAGCGCGAGATTGTCACGCAGGCCGTGCGTGCACGAGAAGAAGTAGCTCGTACTCGTGAAACCGGTCGCCGCGTTCGCGGACGCGCCAAGGCGTGCGAAGCGCTTGCTGATGTCTCCGGACTTCTTCGCGAACAGCTCGTGTTCGAGGAAGTGTGCAAGGCCTCGGGGAAGCGGCTCGACGGCGTCGCTCGACGATGCGCCCTTCGGAGCCGGGCCCATCCACGAGTCGATCGATCCGAAGCGTGCTCCTAGAATTGCGATCTGACGCGAAAACCCGAGCTTGCGATTGATCAGAATCTCGAGACCCGATTCGTGCACACCCGAGTGGATCGTCTCCGCGATTCCGGTGCGGTGAGTCTGCGTCAAACGCAAGACGCGACTCCCGTCGCTGGCGCCGTGACTTCGGCAGCCACGGCCTCGGACGCCACCCGTCGTTGTCGAGCGCGTCGGCGCTCTTCCCGCGACGCGCGGCCCTTGCCGAGGAAATACGTCGTGTCGAGTACGAGCGCGCGCGCCGCTTCGACGACGTCGTCCTTGGCGATCGCTCGGTGACGCGCGAGGGCCTTCGACAACGAGATCGGCGTGCCCGCGATGCGGGCCATGAGCGTTGCGCGAACCAGTGCGAGCGGATGATCTCCGATCGATCGGATGCGATGGAGGAAGGACTCTCGCGCCGACTCGAGCTCGAACTCGTCGATGGCGCCGTGCCGCATCGCGCGCATCTCACGCTTCACGATGCGGAGCGTTCGCTCGTAGTTCTCGTCCGCGATCCCTGCTTGTACCGTCAACAGACCTTTGATCCGCTCGAACGACGACCCGGCATAGTAGGCAAGGCCGGCCGATTCACGGACGTTTCGGAACAGCTTCGAGAACGTACCGCCGCCGAGGATCGCGTCGCAGTAGAGGAAGCCGAGGTTCGAGGCACGGGACTCGTGGGGAGCGACGCGGTAGCCCAACCCGAGGATCGCCTGCCGCGCGTCCGACGTCTCGTGTACGCGTTTCGAATCGGTGCGGCTCCACGCGACGGGATCCGGCAGATCGTCGATCGTTTGGCGAACGTCGGACTCGGGCCAGATGCCCTCGAAGGCATCGTCGACGGCGTCGGGCGAGACGTCGCCCACGACGAACGCGTCGATCGGAACCGTCGCTCGCCATTTCGCGTAGTACTCGGAGAGTTCGTCGCGCTCGATCGCTCGGACGGCCTCGACCGTACCGAGTTCGTGAATCCCGTAGGGTTCGTCGCGGCACATCTCTGCGACGAGGCGCTCGCTGGCGTAGGCGTGACGATCTTCGATGTTCGATTCGAGCAAGCGAACGAGGTTGCGCTTCTCCTGCTCGAAGAAGCCGCACGAGAATCCCTCGTCACTCTCCAAGCGGGGACTCGTCAGGAGTTCGCCGAGAAAACGAACGCTCCGCCGCAATAACGTCGCGTCGCGCGCGAATCGATCATTGAGGACCTGCAGATGGAGCGCGACGATCTGACGCTCGCCGATCTTGAAGACGTCGAGGTCGAGGGTCGCACCGAACAACGACTCGAGATGCCTCGCGATCGAGCGGGCGTCCGGACACGATCGCGTGCCTTGACGCAGCAAGAATGTCAGAAGTGCGTTACGCGCTGCATCGCCATCGAGTGCGTGATGGCAGTAGAGCTTGACCGTCGTCGTCTTGAACTTCTTCGTGGGGTGTACGAAGAGTTCGAGACCGCGGCCCGGAGCGCGGTGCAAGAACTTCCCCTGCTGTTGCCACATGATCGGCCTTGTCGATGGAGGGAAACCGGCGTTCACCGCGCGTGGTGCTGCTCATCGAAGTCTCACGAACATGTATACTAAGGGCACCCGTTGCGTATGTCAATCTGCAAACCCATCGCGGAAAACGGCTTGCTGCCGAATGCGACCGCCATCCCCTTCGGAGTCTCCCATGCACGAGATCCCTTCGCGCGTCCGGATGCGCTCGCGAAACCAGGGGCGCCTCGCGCACCCTTTGTCGCGTGCTTCCCGCCGAATCCTTCTCGCGCTTTGCCTGCTCGCATCGATTTCGATCGGTAGTCTCGCGAGCGCTCGATCGTCATCGGCTCTCGACGACGAGAGCCCGGCAGCGCGTCGTGACGATGCGCCCGCGACCGAGCCTCGCGTCCCTGACGACCCCGCAGCACGCGCGATCCTCGAGCGAGCCATCGCGGCCCAGAACGGCGAGAAGCTCGAGAACGCGATCGTCGACATTCGAGGAACGTTCGAAGTCACGACCCGCGAAGACGGCCACAAGCTCGAAGCCGACGTCGTACAGGCGTACTTGTCGAAGGATCGCAACGAGTACTACCTCTCCTCGGTTCGCGACCGCACCCAACGCAAAACGGTCACCAAGGGATTCGACGGACGCGACTACTGGTTGAGGGACGGCGATCGCGGACGCCTGCTGCGAGCCCGTGACGACCGCGCCGACCGCACCTCGATCGATCGCGAGATCGACGACCTGAAACGCAACTTGCGGTTCTTGTTCCTCGCCAATCTGAAGGGCGACGGCATCACGTTCGCGATGGCGCCGAAACATCCCGAAGCTCCCGAGTCGACGGACGGCATTCTTCGCGTCGCGCCCGACGAGCGCGACGTGGTGTTGTTCTTCGCGAACGAAACTTCTCACCTCGTCCGCGTCGTCATGCCGGAGGCCGGCGAAGAACCGAAGGTCCGCATCGACTTCTTCCCTCCCCGCCGCAAAGCGGAGCCCAAGCGTTGCCGCAAGGTCTATGTCGAAGGCGAGCTCGCGGAAGATCTTTGGGTACCGCGCCGGGTCGTGATCTACGAAGGCGACGTTGAGGATCCGCTGCACGACTTCTTCTTCAACGAGATCCTCATCAACTCGTCGCTCGAGCCCGCGACGTTCGCGCTCGACCCGAAGAAGGCCGATTCGAAGGAGTGAGGCGACCGCGGGTCACACGATCCGACGGAACCACTTCTCGAGATCGGCAATCGTGAATCGAACCGTCGTCGGACGTCCATGCGGGCACGAAGACGACGTCGGTAGCGCGTCCCCTTGTCGGAGCAGGTCCTTCATCTGCTCGACCTCGAGCGGGTCCCCCGCCTTGATGGCGGCTTTGCATGCGGCCATCTCGATGAAGGCGTCGATGAAGTCCTTTTCCCCACCCTGGTCTTCCTCGTCGCGACCGATCCACGAGACCACCTGATCGACGAGTTCACGCGTGGGGAGCTTTCGCAAGACGTCCGGGATCGCATGGACGGCAATTCCGTCCTCCCCCTGACGCCGGATCTCGAAGCCGATCCGGTGCAGTTCGTTCTGATGGGCGAGGAGTCGCTCGATCTCCCCCGGCGTCAGATCGATCGTTTCGGGAATCAACAGCCGCTGAGAGATCACCGTGCCCGAGCGTACGCGATCGTGGATACGGTGATAGAGGATGCGCTCGTGGAGGGCATGTTGGTCCGTCAGCGCGAAGCCGTCGTCCGTCTCGCGCAAGATGTACGTCTGGTGGAGCTGCACGGGTCGCGAGGGGTCGGCGCTCTCCTCCGGATCCTCCGTCGATCCATCGAAGCTCCCGCCGACGCGCTCGAAGCCGGCATCGGGCTCCGCAACGCCGCGCGACGGCGACGTCGAGATCGGCCGGTCGCTCGGAGATGCCGGGCGTTCGCTGCTTTCGCGCTCCGGCCCGGCGTAGCGCGGTGTCTCGGATTCGGGCTCGGACGCCTGGCGACCCCCCGTCGGCGACACGGACGAGGGCGTTGCGCGCTCCTCCCGGGATACGTCGTCTTTGGCCGGCGTCGGCGCCCACAGCGAGCGATCCGCCCCGGTGTCGCGGACCGCGCTCTTGCGACTCGCGGACCCGAGGTAATCGCGAATCGCGTCTCGAACGTCGTCCTTCTCGTTCGAGGCGGTGTCACGCTTCGGCGCCTCACCGCTCGTGGACTCGCCTTGCGAAGGTGCCGTCACGCGCGGCGCGAGCTCGGCGGATTGGAGCGCGTCCCGCAGCGAGCGCCGTACGAGTTGGTGCAGCGGCTTCGAGTCGCGGAACCGAACCTCGATCTTCGTCGGGTGTACGTTCACGTCGACTTCTTGCGGGTCGATCTCGACCGTGAGAAAGACCGTGGGATGTCGGCGCGTCATCAGGAGGCCGCGGTATCCTTCGTGAATGGCGTGGATGAGGGTTCGATCCTTGATGTGACGGCCGTTCAGGAAGACGAAGATCCGATCTTGGCGCGGTCGATCGTGATGCGGCGGCGCGATCCAGCCCGCGAGTCGCGTCGTGTCCAACTCCGAGTCGACGCGGATGAGTTCCTTCGCGAGCGCTTCGCCGTAGAGGGATCCGATACGCTCACGCATGTCGCGCGCCGCATCGAGCTCGAGCACCCGCCGCTTGCCGTGCAGCAACGAGAAGCCGATCTCGGGATACGCGATCGCGAAGCGCGTCATCACGTCTGTCACGTGACCGAGTTCGACGCTCGGCGACTTCAGAAACCGCCGCCGAACCGGGACATTCATGAAGAGGTTCTGCACGTCGATCGTCGTTCCGCGATGCACCGCGGCCACTTTGACCTCGCCGTCTTCGCCGGTCTCGTGGACGAGCTCGTATCCGGTCTCCTCTTCGGGCTCCCGCGTGCGGAGCGTGGTGCGCGAGATCGAGCCGATACTCGCCAGCGCTTCCCCGCGGAAACCCATCGTCGCGATGTGAAAGAGGTCGTCGGCGTCGCGAAGCTTGCTCGTCGCGTGGCTTCGAAACGCGAGCGCGAGGTCGTCGCGAGCCATCCCGTGACCGTCGTCCTGGACTCGGATGCGGGTCGCTCCGCCTTCCTCGACCGTCACGTCGATCCGCTTCGCGCCGGCGTCGAGCGCGTTCTCGACGAGCTCCTTCACGACCGACGCCGGACGCTCGATGACTTCACCGGCCGCGATCTTGTTGACGATGTGCGGCGGTAGCTGTCGAATCCTTGCCACTCTTCCCTCCCGGCCGACGCGAACGATGCGACGGCTGTCTACGTCAAGGTCATCACCATGCGGGTCAGCGTCGCCTCGGGGAACGGACTGCCGCCCTTCATCTCGAGATCGAATCGCAACAAGTTCCGAAGGCAATCGCGGAGCTCGTCCGTCTCGCGAACGCGCACCTGCGCTGCGAACGTGTCTCGCAAGAACGGCGCGACCTTCAGTTCGGTCCACACGTCTTTCTGCGGGACGCCGGCTTCGAGCCGCGTCCGCGCGCGCAGCAACATCGCGAACCGCGACCGCAGTGCGCCGATCACCATCCCCGCGATCGCGCCCGGGAAGACGAGCCGACTACTGTCCGAGCCGACCATCCCGTCGCGCAGCATCGTGTCGAGCATCGCGAGGGCGCGTTTCCGATCGCGCGCGACGATCGCGTCGGAAAGATCGAACGCCTTGAACTCTTGCGCGTCGGGGGCGAGCGCGTCGATGGCGGCACGCGACACCGTAGCGCCCGGATCGTACGCGATCGAGAGCTTCTCGAGTTCCGAATCGAGGCGGGCCGGGTGATTCCCGACCCGTTGCACGAGCACGAACGCATCGGGCGGCGCGAGCCGCAGCTCGCGCTCGGCGGCGCGGTCGACGACCCATCGCACGAGCTCCGAATCATGCTCGGCCGCGCCGCGTTGCCACGGGCCCGGACGGTCGTACATCGCCTTGAACCGCTCGATCCGGCCGATCTTCGTGAGGAGTTTCTCGAGCTTCGATCCCTTGCGGAGCTTCTCCATCAGCAAGAGGACCGTGACCTTCGAGGGGATGCGCTCGAGTGTATGGAGGAGCGCCTCTCGCCGTTCACCGTCGAGGGACTCCGCGCCGCGGAGAACGACGAGTTTGTCGCCGCCGAACAGCGAAGCCGTCCGGAGATCGTCGAGGATCGCCGTGACGTCGGGAGCTTCCTCGCCTCCCTTGGGCGCGAGGTGGGATTCGAAGATCGACGGCGAGCGGTCCGGATCGGGAAAGATCGCGCGCTCGACCTTCTTGCGCGCGTCGACGAAGAAGAACTCCTCGGGACTCACGACCGCGATCAACCGCTCGGATCCCGTGCCGCCGGCCTTCTTCTTGCCCGCGCGCGCGGTCTTGCCGGCGCTCGTCGTCTTCGACTGAGTCGTCGTCTTCTTGGGGGCCGCCTTCTTACGGGTCGGCGCCTTTTTGGCCGTCATCCGCCTCTCCGATCTGCGGGCGATTGTAGCAACTCCAAGGCCCCGCTACGGGACCCGCCCGAACGCGAGGAGGTCGATCGAGACGGCCGCGAGCAGCACGAGTCCGACGATGCTGTTCACGGTGAAGAAGGCGCGATCGACGCGATCGAGGTTGTCGGGCTGGACGAGCGAATGTTCGTAGACGAGGAGCGCCGCGACGCCCACGATGCCGAGAAGGAAGGCAGGTCCCGCCCCCACACGCGCGACGAGCCCGGCGAGCAGGAGTAGCATCCCCACATGCGCCAGGCGCGCGAGCGCCAGCGCGCGCCGAGCACCGACCCGGCTCGGGATCGAGTGAAGGCGCCGCCGCCGATCGAACTCGATGTCCATGCACGAATAGATGATGTCGAAACCCGCGACCCAAAGCAGCACCGCGAGACCGAGCAAGACCGGCACCTCGATCCCTGCGAGCGATTGTTCGCCGCGAATCGCGATCCATGCCCCGAGCGGCGCGATCCCGAGCGCGAGCCCCAGAACGAAGTGCGACCCCGAGGTGAAGCGTTTCGTGAACGAATACCCGAGGAGAATTGCGAGGACGAAGGGCGACAGGACGAGGGCCACGGTGTTCAGCATTCCCGCCGCGAGGAAGAACAGCGCGGAGGCGACGACCGTAAAGCCGAGGACCGCACCCTTCCCGATCCGCCCGGCCGGAATGTCACGGTCGACCGTCCGCGGGTTCGCGGCGTCGATGTCCGCGTCGAGCCAGCGGTTGAACCCCATCGCGGCACTGCGCCCGCCAACCATCGCCACGAGGATCCACACGGATTCGCGCGCACCCGGCCACCCATCCGCGGCCAGCATGGCGCCGATGATCGCGAACGGGAGCGCGAACACCGTGTGCGAGAATCGGATCAGACGGAGGTAGACGGCGACGGTGTTCCACATCGCGGCGATCGCTGCTCGGCTCGAGGCGGGGTCGTCGAATCGGCTCGTACGCTCGTTCACGGCCTGCGAGCGCGCGATTCCCCGCGAATCGTCGGCCCGTCGCCGCGCATTGTAGAATCCGTGGACCGGGATTCCCCTTCGGAGCTTTTCATGCAGTCGTTCGTCCTGCGCCGAAGCCAGCCTCGCGCACGATTCGGTATCTTCCCCATCGCCACGGGATGCGTCACGCGACGAGCGGCCGTCGGCTCGTTCTCTCGCCACGCGTCGGTCGTGCTCGCCGCGTGGGTCTTCGCCCTGTGCGTGCTCGGCGGATGTGGTGGGAGCGCCGACCCCGCCTCCGACGACGCTTCGGACGCTTCGGGTCCGCGGCGGTCGATCCTGCTCGTCACGCTCGATACCACACGCGCCGACGCGATGGGCTGCTACGGCGGCCGCGCGCACACTCCCGTGTTCGACGCGATCGCGTCGCGCGGAGCGAGATTCGAGCGCGCGCTCACGACCGCTCCGATCACCCTTCCGGCGCACGCGACCCTGCTCACGGGCACCTATCCGCCCTACCACGGCGCGCGACATAACGGCGCGTTCGCGGTCCCGGGGGACGTCACGACGCTCGCGGAGTATCTGACCCCGTTCGGCTACGAGGCGCGCGCCGTGATCGGCGCCGCGGTGCTCGATGCGGTCTTCGGGCTCGATCAGGGGTTCGACGCGTACGACGACCTCTCCGACGACCCACTCGACGTGACGGTCGGGAGTCACGATGTGGCCGAACGGCGAGCGACCGACGTCACCGATCGAGCGCTCGCACAGTTGTCGTCGTCACCGCCCGAGCAACCGATCTTTCTCTGGGCGCACTACTTCGACGCCCACGCTCCCTACGAGCCTCCCGAACCGTTCGCGTCCGAGTACGCGGATGCCCCGTACTTCGGCGAGGTCGCGGCGGTCGACGCCGAGCTCGCGCGCCTGCTGGAGGCCTTTCGCCTTCGCGAGTCGGTGCGCACCGAGCTCGCGCCGTTGATCGTCGTCGTCGCCGATCATGGCGAGGGACTGGGCGATCATGGCGAAGCCACGCACGGCATGACGCTCTACGAAGAGGCCGTCCGGGTACCGTTCGCGATCGAGCTCGACGGCATCGTCCGGGCGGGACTCGTTGTCGATCGCTTGGTCGAGACGGTCGATCTCGTCCCGACCGTGATGGCGCTGCTCGAGCTCCGACCGGACGAAACGTCCCATTGGCAGGGACGCTCGCTCGATCGGCTGCTCCGTGGACTCGACGACGTCGATGACGGCGAAGCCCGCGAGGCCTACCTCGAAACCTACTACCCGCAGTTCGGCTACGGTTGGGAGAGCGTAACGGCTCTCTCGAACTCGCGGCACAAGTACATCGACGCGCCGCGAGTCGAGCTCTTCGACCTCCAAGAGGATCCGCGCGAGAAGCGCAATCAACTCGTCGGCTCGCGCGGCGTGACCGATCTCGAACGGCCGCTACGCGACGCGCTCGAGAAGAAACGCGCGGCGATTCGCTCCGATCACCCGTTCGCTCGGCTCCCGGCCGGTATGGCGGCACGAACGGGGCATCGGCTCGAACAGCTCGGATACGTTCGCGCCACGACCACGCCCGGACCGTCGCCCGTCACGGCGGCACCGCGTACGGCCGCTGCCGCTGCCGCCGCCGCTCGGGTCGCATCGCGCGGTCGAGCGCCGCGATTCTGGCTGCGGCCGCCGCGCAACCCCGCGGATCTCGTGGACGTCTGGACGACCGTCCAAGCGATCGAAGCGAGGATCGACGAGGCGGACTTCGCCGGCGCGCTCGAGGAGTTGCAACAGGTCGACGAAGAACGCCGCTCGCGCCCCCCGTTTCCGCACCTCGAATCGACGATCCGCTCAGGACTCGACCAGCCCGAGGCCTCGATCGCCATCGACCGCGCGATCCTCGGCCGCAACGGTCGCGACGCGATCGCCGCGGTCCGACTCGCCGAGACGTTGACCGCGACGGGCGGAGATTCGGGCCGGATCGCCGACCACATCGACACCGCGCGCCGCTTCGCGAGCACGTGGCCGGTCCACGTCGCGCTCGCGCGGTTGGCACTCGCGAGCGGCGACCTCGACGCCGCGCATCGGGAACTCGACACCGCGGAAGCGCTCGCCGACCGCCCGGGCCCCGCGATCTGGACCCTCCGGGCGGAGGCCTTCCGTCGCGAAGGACGAACCGACGAAGCTCGCTCGTTGCTTCTTCGGGCGCTCTCCCGCGATCCGGAGGATGCCGAGGCAGCCCTGCAACTCGCCGAGCTTCAGCTGCGAGTCGGCCGCGCCACGGAAGCGCTTCAGCACTTGGCGCGGTTCCTGCCCACGACCGGCGAGCCGCGCGAAGACGCGATGGCGCTGGCGATCGAGGCGCTTCTCGTGCGTGGGCAGACGGATCTTGCCGAAGACCAGCTCCGAAACCTGAGAGAGCTCGCGCCGCAGAGTCCCGAGCTCGATCTGCTCGAGGCACGCATCCATCTCGCGCGGGAGCGCTATCCGGAGGCCGCCGCTTCGCTTCGTCGAGCCGCTCGACTCCACGCCGAGTCTCCCCGGTATCTCGAGGCTCGCGCCGAGTTGCTCGTCACGCGCGCCTCCGCCGAGACCTTCGATCCGGAAGAAGCGCTCGTCCTCGCGCGCCGCGCGCACGATCGAGGCGCCGGCCCCGACGCCCGCTACCTCGAGGCGCGCGCCCTCCGGCAACTCGATCGCCTCGACGAAGCCGTGGCCGTCTGCGACGCGATGCTCGCCACGGCTCTACCCGCTCCGCTCGTCAAGCGATTCGAGGGGCTCTTGCGGCGCATCGAGAAGCTCCGCGACGAACGGCGCTGAATCGACGCGGCGCCGCGCGAAGACCGCGTTCGCAACGAACCCGGCGTCACCGCGAGGCGTCCCGCTCCGGCGATTCGCTCCCGTCGTCGGCTTCACTACGCCAACGAGGCGTTCCCTCGAGGTGGATGCCGAGATGATCGAGGATTCGCGAAACGACCCCGTCGACGAGATCGAGCACCGATTCGGGGCGATGATAGAAACCCGGCATCGCCGGCAGGATCGTCGCCCCCGCGCGCGCGAGCGTCAGCAGATTCTCGAGATGAATGGCGTGCAGCGGAGTTTCGCGCGGGACGAGCACGAGACGCCGCTTCTCTTTGAGACACACGTCGGCGGCGCGTTCGAGCAGATTCGACGAGTATCCGTGGGCGAGTCGTCCGATCGTCGCCATCGAGCACGGCGCGATCGCCATCCCGCGATGCAGGAACGACCCGCTCGAGAACGGAGCCGCGACGTCCGTGATGGAGTGTGCGTGCAGCTTCGCACGTTCGACTTTCGCGCCTGCCGCGTCGAGCGCCTCCGCCGTGGGACGAATCGGGTCGACGCTCGCGTCGAGCTCTTCCGCAAACACGCGCGCGGCGCCGTGCGTCAACACGAAGTGCGTGTCGAAACCCGCCTGCGTGAGCTGCGACACGAGCCGCAGACCGTAGATCGAACCCGAAGCGCCCGACATCGCGACCACGACGCGGCGTGGTTCGTCTCGCGGTTCCGTCGTCATCCGCCGTTGCCCCTCGAATACTGCAAGAACACGAGCATGTCATAGAACGCGTGCGTGTAGACCGCGACCGCGAGTCCACGCGCCAAGAAGATCCCGGACAACAGAATCCCCGCGATGAGGCGAAACAGAAACGCGTGCATCTCGAACGGCTCCCCGTACGCCCCCACGTGGTGGAAGGCCGAGAACGCGACGGCGGACAACACGATGCTGATCCCGACGGCCACCCACTTCTTGAAGCGGATCACGCGAAGCAGGAACCAGTAGCACGAGCCCGCGAGCAACAGCCGAAACAGCAGTTCTTCGTAAACGCCCGCGCCCGCGGAGAGCACCGCGTGCGCGAACCACCCTTCTCCCGGAAAGCTCGCGGCAGTCAGATACGGCAAGATCCGAGATTCGAAGAGTAGCACCGTCGGCGCGAAGAAGATCGCGTAGAGGACCGATTCCGCCCAGACGACCGGAAGCCACGGAAAGACGGGACGATCCCGCCGGAAGACTTTGATCCCGGCCGCCACCGAGAGCGCCAGCAGCGTGACGTTGAAAACGGTCACGCCGGTTTGCCCGACGACCCCGAAGAGACTGCGGAGCAGCACGTCCGCGCCGTTTCGAACCTGGATGTCGAGCGACAGGCTACCGAGTTCGTAGAACGCCAGGAGCGGCCCGACGAAGAAGAAAGACACCGTCAGATCCCGCGACTCGCGCGGGTAGTCGGCCGGCCTCACGCAACGGCTCCCGCCGGGGGCTTCTTCACTCCCGAAACGAGCTGCGCGACCCCCGTCGTGAGCCGCTCTCGCCGCACGTCCTCGAGACCGCACGCGCCGAAGATCTCTGCAAGGTCGACGGTTCGCGCAAAACGCTCCACGGACTCGTTGAGATAGCGGTACGCACCGGCGTTCTTGCCGCAGAACATTCGTACCACGAGCGGGATCGCGAGCCAGTACGCACGGAAACCGAACCGAGCAAGTCGGTGTCGAGGAACGTCGCATTCGAGGACCGCGAGACGGCCCCCCGGAGCGAGCACCCGCACCATCTCGGCGATTCCCGCTGCCGGGTCGACGACGTTGCGAATCCCGAAGGCCACCGCCACCACGTCGAAGCTCGCATCCGGAAACGGAAGGCGCAGGCAATCCGCCGCCCCGATACCGATTCGATCCTCTTCGCCCACGCGCCTCGCCTTCGCGGGCAGCCGCGCGAGCATCTCGGGACAGAAGTCCGTGGCGACGACCCGACTCGCTTCGCTCTGCCGTGCGAAGGCGAGCGCCAGATCACCGGTGCCGGCACACACGTCGAGCACGCGATCCCCGGGCTGCACGGCACATCGTCGTACCGTGAGCTTCCGCCATCGTTGGTCGAGGCGGAAGGTGAGGAGGTGGTTGAGCAGGTCGTACCGCGGCACGATCCGGGAGAACATCGACCGGACCTCGGGTGCCGATACGGAGCGAGCGGAAGGAGTCGGTTCCATGGGGTTGCTGGAACCATAGCTATCGATGCGGCGGTCTTCAACCGTACCGCCTTCTCATCACGCAAAACGGCGGGCCCGAGAAGTCTCGGACCCGCCGTTCATGATCATCTGGTCGCGCGGGCTGCTCTGCCGCGGCCGCTTGCATGCCGCCGAGCGGTCACGTCGGCAACCCTCGTACTCGTAGGTCGATCAGTACTTGAAGTGCGTCGTGAGCAGGTTCACGCCGGGCACCGGAATCTCCACGCCCATGTCGATCCCCGTGCGAGCATTGAACACTCGGATGCTGCTCCCGGTCGCCACGTAGCCCTTGATCGGCTGGCTGATCTGACCGAAGTTGTTCTTGTACTGCGAGATGATGCCGAAACCGAAGCACGGCGTCAGGTTGTCGCCCATCGCGATGTCGCGCACGCTGCCGAGAGACGACGTGATCGTCGACTGTCCCCACACGCGAGTCGGCGCGGGGTTCGGGAAGTACGGACTCGGCGGCGGGCCGAGGAACGTGAGGTCGATGCGCCCGATGGTCCCGTCTTCACTGTTGACGTACCACACGCCGGCACCCTGCAGACCGCTCGTGAGGTCGCAGTGCATTCGAGTGGGCTGGCGGATCTGGAAGCTCGACGAGCCTTCGAGAACGATCTTGATGTCGTCGGGACCCAAGTTCACGGGGAAGTTCGGGCCGGACTCGAACACCGAGATGCTGTCCCCACCACGGTTCGTGATGTAGGCGAAGTACGTACCGCCTCGCCACGTCGCGTCGACGTCGACCGCATCAGGCCCGATACTGCTCGAAATCACCTTGCGAACCTCGTAGCCCTGCGCGAACGAGAGGACACCCATCTCGTCGTCGCGACCGAGAACGAGGATGTCCTCCATGTCGGGCTGCACGGTGATCGACCGCGGACCCCGCGGCACCGCGAGCGTCGGGTCATTCGGGTTGACGTTGACTTCCTTGAGGAGCGAGTGCGTGCCCCCGGTGACCTGGATCACGCTGACCGAGTTCGAGCCGAAGTTCGACACGAATACGTTGCGCAGGTTCTGTGAGACCGTCACGCCGGCCGGATCCGGCACCGGGATCGCATCGATCTCGAGGGACGTGTTCGAGTTCAGGACACGGATCAGGTTGTTGTCCGAATCCGCGACGTACAAGAACGTGCCGATGTCACTGACCGAGTTGTTCGGCGTCGTGATGCAGCCCGCCGGGCACGGAAGCGTCAGCGGAGGACACAGCGTGTTGCAAGCCGACGGCAAGCAGACGATCGAGTTCCCGAGCGCCAGCGGCGGCGGCGGGTTCGGAAGCGGAATGTTCTCGAGGGCGTTCAAGAGGGGCGAACCCACGAACTCCCCGAGCGCGATCCCGACCGGCGTTCCGACGTTCCGGTTGATCGACGTGGAGACGACCACGTTGTCGTCGGCCGCCGTCGCCATGTTGTCGCCGTTCGTGTCGACGAACGTCACCGGGTTGTTCGCGGACGTACCGATCGCGTTGATACCCACCACACCGACCGCGTTGGGGCTCGTCGACGCGAACCAAAGAGCGTTCGGCGGGATCGGGTTGTTGCTGATCGTCGGCCCTTCGGTCATCGTGAAGTTGGCAGTGGCCGTTCCGCCCATGATGTTCCCCGCGGCATCCGAAATCTGGAGCGGGCCGTTGATCACGGCCTGGACCACGATCGCTTGATTGCCCGCGGAGCCGGGGATCGTCATCGACGGGGTGAAGGTGTAGCGGCACGTGTTCGAGACCGAGGTCGTGATCGTCCCGGGAATCACGAGCGACCCTCCGCCACCCGTCGCCATTGCCGTGAGCGTGACGGCTTGGGGCGTCGCGGGCGGCGAACCGATCACCGTCGACGGAACGACCTGCTCGTTGAACTCGAAGACGAAGTCCGTCGTGAGCGAGACGTCGGTCGCGCCGTCCACGGGGCTCGTGAACCGAACCACCGGCGCGTACGAGTCGGCACCCGACGTGAACGAACCGCAGTAGGGCTCGAGGATGGGATCCCCCGTTCGATTCGTCACGAGGCCGTTCACGACGATCGTGTACTGATCGGCCGGGAGATACTCGACGGTTTCGAGTGTCCCGTCGGTGTCGTAGATGAAGCGCAGGTCCGAGGGGGCGTCGTTAGCGATCTCGGCGGCCCACGTCGGATCGATCTCGGGGAAGACCTCGGTCGGCGTACGGCCCGACGCGTCGAGCCCGCCCAAGAAGGCCCGTCCGGGAACGCGCGTGAGCGAAGAATCGATGAACCGCACGTTCGCGTTGAGCCCGTTGAACTCCGAGCGGTCGAGGACCGTCTCGGGATCCGGATTCGCCGAGAACAAGATATGGAATTCGTGGCTCCGTACCGCTCCCTGGGGAGGCGTGAGCGGGAGCTGCCCGCCATCGATCGGGATCGTGTCGATCACGATCAAGCGAGCCGAGTTCGGTCCCTTGGGTCCGCCGCCACCCCCGCAACCGGCCACGAGCGTGGCCATCGCGAGACAAGCTGCGAACCATCGAAGACCGTCACAAGGACGTCTCATTCCAAAACCTCCTTATCGTAATGCCCGTCCTCTTGCGAGGCCGGACTCGATCGGTGTCTACCGGACGACACTCGTTCGTTGTCGTTACTGCTTGAAATACGTCTTGAGCAGGTTCACTCCCGGGAGCGGGATTTCGACCCCGAGGTCGAGCGCAGTCGTCGCATCGAAGACCCGGACCGAAGATCCGGTCGCTACGTAACCGCGGATCGGAGCCTGAATCTGCCCGAAGTTGTTCTTTCGCTCCGGGAACGGCACGACGTTACACGGGAAGACGTTGTCCCCCATCGCGAAGTCGAGCACTCGCGGGCCGAACGAGCCGGACACCGAAATCTGCGCCCAAGTTCGGTTCGGCGCGGGGTTCGGGAAGTAAGGGCTCGGCGGCGGGCCGATGTAGTTGAGCGAGAGGTGCCCGATCGTTCCGTTCCCGCTGTTCAGGTAGTACAGGCCGTCGCCGAAGATCCCCGTCGCGAGGTCGGTGTGGACCTTGGTCGGCTGATCGACGACGAAGTTGCCGGCACCCTCGAGCACGATACGGATGTCGTCCGGGCCGACGATCATCGGGAAGTTCGGCCCCGACTCGAACACCGAGACGCTGTCTCCGCCTCGGTTGGTGATGTACGCGAAGTACGTCGCCGTACCCCCCGAGGGGAACGGCGGCTGGCGCCACGTCACGCCGATGTCGATCGGCTCGGGGCCGATGTTCGACGCGACGACCTTGCGGACTTCGAAGCCGTTGGCGACCGACATGATGCTCAACGATTCGTCACGCTTGTTGATGACGAAGATGTCTTCGTTGTCGGGCTGCGCAGCGATCGCATCCGGGCCTCGTCCGATCGCCAGGTCCGGATCATTCGGATTGAAGGTGATCTCTTTGACGAAGACGGCCGGGCCGTTGATGATGTCGAACAAGGAAACCGAGTTGGTCGAGAAGTTGCTGACGAGCAGGTTCTCGAGGTTTCCGGTGATGGCGATGCCGGCCGGGTCGGGAACCGCGAACTGTTCGATCTCGAGCGACGTGTTCCCGTTCAGCACTCGGATGAGGTTGTTCTCGCTATCCGCGATGTAGACGCGGTTTCCGAGGTCGGCGTTCGAGAAGTTCGGCAGGTTGCCGACGAAGTTTCCGCAGCGATCCGGGAAGCAACCGACCGACGAACCGAGACCGAGCGGCGCCGGCGGGTTCGGGAACGTCGGATTGCTGATCGACGGCGCGATCGACGTCATGGCCAGCGTGCAGAAGCCGACGTTGAGGTTCGGGTTGATGAACTGCCCGATCGCGATGTCCACGGGAATTCCGACGTCGCGGTTGATCGAGGTCGCGATCACGGTGTTGTCGTCGGCCGCCGTCGGGAACCCGTCCCCGTCGGTCTCGACCATGTTGATCGGCGAGAACGGATCCGTGCCGACCGAGTTGACGGCGACCACACCGACCGCGTTCGGGCTCGTCGATCCGAACCAGAGCGCGTTGGGCGGCGTGGGGTTGTTGCTGATCGTCGGACCCTGCGCCATCGTGAACGACGACGTGTGCGGGTCCATCATGACGTTGCCGTCGGCGTCGCGCACCTGGCCGCCCGCGATCGTCGCCGTGACGACGACCGACGCGCCCGGGGACGAGCCCGGCAGCGTCGAGGCAGGCGTGAAGCGGAAGCGGCAACCGTTCGACTGGAACTGCGTCGTGGTCCCCATGATCGTCAGCGTCGGACCACCACCGGGACCGCCGAGCGCCTGCGCGGACAGCGAAACCGCCCCCGGCGCCGGGATCTCGAGCACGGTGTCCGCAACGACGGACTCGTTGAACTCGAACACGTAGTCCGCATCGAGCGGGACGCCCGAGGCGCCATCCGGCGGATTGTCGAAGCGAACGACCGGCGCGTAAGTGTCCGGACCGGACGTGAACGAGCCGCAGAACGGCTCGAGGATCGGACGTCCGCCGCGATTCGTGACCTGCGACGAAACGATGATCGTGTACTGGTCGGGAGCCAAAGCGTCCGGCGTCGAGAGCTGACCGTCCGGATCGTAGATGATCCGCAACGTCGTCTCGTCGTCCGCGGCGATTTCGGCCGCGTAACCCGGATCGATCGAAGGATCGATCTGGGCCGGGGTGCGTCCGAGCGCATCCACACCCCCGAGGAACGCCCAACCGTTGACGCGCGTGAGCGATCGGTCGATGAATCGGACGTTCGCGCTGAGGCCGTTGAACTCGGCCGCATCGAGCACGGTCGCCGGCTCAGGCTTGGCGGAGAAGAAGATCTTGAGCTCGTGACTGCGCACACCGTTCGGAGGAAGCGTCGGATTCAGGACGCCGCCATCGGCCGGGGTCATCCCGACGACGAGCAAGGCGCCACCGCTGTCGCTTCCGCCGCTGCCTCCTCCGCATCCGGTCATCGTGACCGCGATCGACATCGTGAGCGCGATCCAGACGAGGAATCGATTCCTACTGAGCATCCGTAACTCCTCCTGACATTTTCATTCCTGCCCCGTCGAGACCGGAACGGGACGGCAAGGAGCGAAGAGCGTGTCGGTCGTCGACCCGAGCCCGCGTGTCGGCGAGCTTGCGGCCCGCAGACACGAACCACAGGGTCGAACGCTTCGACTCGTCTTCCCTCGAATCTTCTCGTAACCGGCGGCACGTCGTGCCGACCGGGGTGAATCCGGGTTGCTGCGCGCCACGGGACGGTCCGGGTACGATGCGGCGACCCGCCCTCGCGGAGCGAGACCGCTCGTAAGTTCTGTGGTCACAAGGCACTGCGAGTACACCCGTGCCACGCCCCAAGATGCCACCCGCCCGGTGGACGCGAAATAAGGCGGTATCATACGGGAACTTACCGCAATCGGTCAAACCAAAAAAACGTCCCGCGGGACGGCTTCTATTCGTCATTGTTTCAGGTATCCCGTCAGACTCCGGATGCCCGGGACGGGGATCCGGATGCCGGTATCGAGACCGTTCCCCGCGTCGAACACGGCGATCGCGTCGTCGAGCACGACGTAGCCGCGCGAGGGCGCGAGGAGCTGTCCGACATCGCGGCGGAGGTTTCCAAGCGGTCCGAGCGGGCTGCACAGCCTCACGTTGTCGGCGAGCGCGATGTCTTGCGCGCCGGGGCCGAGCGCCGCGACGGACGAGAGAGTCCCGAACACTCGGGTCGGCGACGGATTCGGGAAGTACGGGGTGGGCGGCGGACCGACCGCGGTCAGGCCGAGGTGGCCGACGCTCCCGTCTTCCGAATTGACGTACCAGACCCCCTCGCCGCCGTAGCCCGTCACGAGGTCGGTCTGCAGGCCGGTCGGTTGTCGAATCGTGAAGCCCGCCGAGTCGCCGAGCACGGTCAGAATGTCGTCCGGCCCGAGAAACACGGGGTACGACGGTCCCGACTCGAACACCGAGATCGAGTCCGAAGCGCGGTTCGTCACGTAGGCGAACCAGGTCCCCGACCCGGCCGGGTACGCTGCCGACCGCGCGGTCACGGCCACGCCGAACGCATCCGGCCCGACGTTGGACTGCACGACCTTGCGGACCTCGTATCCGTTGGCCGGCGACAGCAGGCTCAGGGTGTCGTCGAACGAGTTCACGACGACCACGTCTTCGCCGTCCGGCTGCGCCGCGATGGCTCGCGGGCCCCGTCCGACCGCGAGCCCCGGGTCGCTCGGGTTCGTGGTGATCTCG
>JAUIME010000653.1 GCA_030433195.1 bacterium | reverse complement strand
CCTGCCAGCCGTCTCCCTTCCACGACTCGGAGAGGTCGCCGTCGGTGAGCAGGAACCAGCCCTGGTTCCAATCCTCGATCGGGGCGGGCGGCGGCACGAGGCGCGCGACGTGTCCCTGGAAACGCGGACCTTCCGGAAGCTGGTTGATGGTGTAGTCGAACTCGTCGTGAAGCAGCGCGACGTCACCTTCGCCGACGATGTTCGACAGGATGCCGCGCGCGACCTTGCCGGGTCGGATCCCGGGGGCGCGCAGCGTCAGCTTCTTGCGATCATCGCTCACGGTCACCGACGTGACCTCGAGATCGCGCGTGCGCATCTCGGGGGAGCCGTACTCCCACCAGTAGTTGTAGTCGAAGTGGACGAGCGACACGTCGTCGAGCGTCGGGTTGCAGCTCGCCGCGAGCGGGCGCGTGAACTCGACCTCGAAGCCGTCTTGCAGGAGATGGACGTGACGCATCTCCATGGGCATCGTACCGGTCGCGCGCAGGCGTCCGATGCCGTCGCCCGGAGCTTGTCCGCCCCAGCCGCGGTTGGTGCGGCCGATGAACAGCGATCCGTCAGGCGCGAAGCGCGCGCGCACCGCCGATCCGACGCCGCTTCGGAACATGAAGACGGCGCCTTGGTAGTCGCCGCGGACCTTCTCGAGGCTCGCGCGCAGGATGTGGCCGTTGGTGAGCTCGGCGATGAAGAGCTGGTCGTCGAACGGACCGAACGCGCCGCCCGTGTCGTCGAAGACGAGGTTGCCGGTCGAGCGGCTCCAACCGTACGGGAGCCATACCGCGGCGGGAGCACGTTCGACCGCGGGCGGATCCGTGTCGGTCGATTTCTTCCCCGCGGACTGATACTCGTCGGTCCAATCGAGGCTTGCCGGGTGCCCGTAGAACGCGCCGTCTTTCAGGTGGAAGACGGGGCTCGACGGCATCCAGTCGCCTTGGTTGTCGGTGACGAAGATGTCGCCGGCGCGGTTGCGACCGAGGCCGCACGGGCTGCGGAACCCCGGCGCGACGCCTTCGGCGGTCCCGTCGGGCTTGACGCGCACGACCCAACCGCGCCATTTCGCGATCGAGCGTCCGTGCCACCATGGATTGAAGAAACCGACGTTGAGCCCGAGGTAGAAGTTACCGGCGTCGTCGCGCGGGAGGCCGAACGCGAACTCGTGGTAGTTGCCGGACAACCCCCAGCCGTCGCTCACGGTGTGGATCGTGTCGCAGCGACCGTCGTCGTCGGTGTCTTCGAGGCGCGAGAGCTCGCCGCGCTGCAGGACGTAGATCTCGTCGTCGACGATCTCGAGACCGAGTCCTTCGTGCAGGCCTTCTGCGAACAGCGTGAACTCGGCATCGGCGGGATCGTCGGCGAGCGCGTTCTCGACGATCCAGACTTGCCCGCGGCGTGTGCTCACGACTAGCCGGCCGTCGGAGAGGAAGTCGAGTCCGCCGACTTCGAGGCGCGCGCCGTCGGGCGGCGTCAACGCATCGAGCGTCGTGTAGTCGGACTCTTCGGCCGCGAGCGCGGCGGATGCGGCAAGCAACGGCAACGCGATCGCGAGCACGCTCGCGCAACGAAGAAGCATCGGACGGCGGATCATATCGACAGCGTCTCCTTCCACGCCGCGAGGCGTGCGGGGGTCCAAGAGTCGGCGACCACGAACACCGAGAGGAGGTAGGTCGGGTCCTCGCCGAGGGCGGTGCGCAGAACGAGACCGTCGCCGTCGACGCGCTCGATGTCGTGCGTGGATCGATAGACGATGGCGGTGGCCGATCCTTCGTCTTCGCGGATCGTGGCGCCTTGTTGGCGCTCGATCGGTTCGTCGTGCGCGAAGTCGTCGCGCGGCGTCGCCGGATCGAGCGCGATGCGGATCGTTCGATCTCCGTTCGCGGAGCGCATTTCGAAGCGTCGCAAGACGGCGAGCGAAGCGTCGGTTTCGATCGTGCGGAGGACTTCGTCGACGAAGGCGACCGTCGCGCCGCTCGCGTCTTCGAGCCGGTAGGTGATCTTCGCCTCGCCGGCGTCGACATGGGTCGTCGTGAGCGCCGCACGCAGCGGCTGGCCGTCGCCGCCGAGGAAGGCAGGCCCGGGATCGCCACTCGCCACGACGTGCGCGAGCTCGCCGAGCGGCTTCAGCGTGCTGCCGCCTCGTCCCTCCCAGTCGCTGCGATCGACGAAACCGCCGGAGCGAAGGCCGAGGAGGCGGACGTCGTCGGTTCGATACTCGAGCGACGCGTCGCCCGGCAATCCGACGAGCATGCCGCGCGGCCGCATCGGCGCACCGTCGACGATCGGGCTCAGGTGGCCCCGTACGACAGCCGCGTCGTCGGCGACTCGCAGGATGCGGTCGTCTTCGTCGACGACTTCGCGCTTCGGCATGAGCGTGCGCACGTGGTCTGCCACGAGCCACCGCTGGTCTTCGGTCATCACGTGCTTGAACGGGACCATGAACGGACTGCCGGGCATGCCGTCCGAGATGACCCTGAAGATCGCCTCGCGCGTGTCGCCCCAGGCGAAGCCGCCTTCCTTGAAACTGCGCGGCTGGATCGCGAGCGCGATCTCGGGCTTACCGCTGCCGTCGGTCGCGTGGCATCGCGCGCAGTGCAGATCGTAGAGCTCGGCTCCCGTGAGTGCGGCGGTGTCGGCGGGCGTTCCGGTGCCGGTCGATTCGACGTCGCCGGGGGGCTTCGAGGTATCGCTCGAGCTCGGCGCGGCATCGTTCGAACTCGGTTCGCCACCCGAGCAAGCCGCGAGTCCGGCGAGAAGAACAAAGGTCAGCGTCGTGAGCACGCGATCGCGAAGGCGGGCTCGTTCTCGGGGAGGTTCGATCATGCGTCGGGATTCCTCGGATTCGGGGTCGAGGAGCGCGAGTTCGCTCAGGGGGGATTCTACGGTTGCGCGCGCGAAAATCCAGACGGCACGACAAGGGCGGCTTTCGGAGCGGGCCACGGGGCCATCGCATTGCGGCGCGCCCGCGACGTTCCCGCGAGAAGACGCAAGAACGAACCGGGCTGTCGGTCTCTCAGGGGGCGTGCGAGCAGACCGGCGTCTGACCTCGCTCTCGAAACACGAATCGGCCCCGATGGGCCGAGAGATCCTGGGATCGGAGGCCCGAGGCCATGAAGAGTGTGATTCTGATCGGTTGGTTGTGGGCGGGCGCGGCTGTGCAGCCCGATGCGGCGACGGAGCTCGCCGCGGCGTTCGAGAACCTGGCGGCGGCCGAGAGCTACCGCTTCGAGATCGCGACCGAGAGTCCGGCGCGCGAACGAGGCGGGCGAGGCGGCGGCGAAGGGCGCGAGGGCGGACGCCGTCGCGGCGGCGAAGGCGGTGAGGGATCGGGAGCGGATCGCCCCGGACGTCCGGGCGGCAACTCCCGCGGCGGTGGGTTCGGGATGCCCGAAGGC
>JAUIME010000652.1 GCA_030433195.1 bacterium | reverse complement strand
CGATTCGTCGTCGGAGCTCTCGAACGCTTCGATCAACGCCTTCACTTCAGTGAGGTCGCCGGGTCGAACGTCGCGGTTCGACAGGAGGTGCGACACCAGTGCGGTCGCATCTCCCGAGAACAGCCGCTCGGTGAGATCCGAAACCATCGAGCGGCGAACCTGGTCTTCGGTGACCGCCGCGCGATACACGAACTGGCGACCCTCGCTTCGATGCTCGAGCAGCCCTCGCGCTTCGAGGCGCTTCAAGAGCGTCGCCACCGTCGTCTGCGCGAGGTCGCGCTCGTCGCGAAGGGCCGCGCAGACTTCCGCGACCCTCGCCTCGCCGTGGTCCCAAAGCACGCGCATCACGGATAACTGCAGTTCTGTCAAGACGTAAGACTCATCCATTTCGATTCGACCCTTCATGATTCTGTCGAGAGCCTTCGAAGGCTCCCCGGTCTATCGGCCGCGGACCCGGCTCGACTACAGCAGTAATACTACGGATGTAGTCGATAACTGCAAGCCTCTTTTTCGTCAGAAAACGAGGGAAAGAACCACGAGCTGACCTCGGTGCGGCGACATGGGCCCGCCCGGCCGAGTCTGACCCCTAGAGATCCGACGAGCGGTGCCCCTCGTTACTCGCCTTCGAGAAGCGGCGTGAAGTAGCGGTAGTAGACCTCGAGCATCAGCACGCACATCGCGGTCGTGTAGTCGCGATCGCCACGCGTATCGAGTGCGTAGCGAGCGTAGGCCGAGATCGGCGTCCACGAGCCGTCTTCGTTCTGCGCGTCGACGAGAAGATCGCGCAGGTTCTCGTTCCACGCGGCCCAGTGCTCCTCGCCGCGCAGGAACATCGCGAGCGTTCCGTAGTACCAGAAGTAGAGGTTGCCGACGGCTTCGAACACGAATTGGTCGTCGCTGCCGCGTTCGTACTCCTCGGGAGATCGCTCGTGCACGTACCGCAAACCCTGCGTGATGCGCGGGTCGTTCGGATCTTCACCGAGCAGCAACAAGCCGAAGACCGACGCGGGCGTCGATGCGGGCAGGATCGGCCAGCGCGTCGCGAGTCGTCTCGGGTCGTGGCTGTAGCGGAACGCGCGTCGGTCTTGATCGTACGAGTTCAAGAGGTACACCCGTGCGGCTTGGAGGTGCTCCTCGGGGAAGTCGATGCCGCCGATCTCGGCCGACTTCAGCGCCATGATCTGCCAGACCGTCACCGACGCGCGCGGCCAGGTGTCCGAGATGCGACGACGGTCGGGGTAGTAGTATCCCCAGCCGCCGAACCACGCGCGCTCGCGGCGGTCGAGGTACTGATTCGAGAGGATCCACGCGACCGCGCGCGCGAGCGGTTCGCGCAGCTCGCGATCGTGCGTCATCGCGTAGGCTTCCGCCAACGCATACGTCGCGATCCCGTGGCTGTACGACGACGTCAATCCGAAGTGACCGGTCCGGTCGTCTTGGACGCCGCGCAAGAACGCGAGCGATCGCTTCACGTTCGGTGTGTAGTTCGTTTCGGAGAACTGCGTGTGCCCAGACGCGAGAAACGCGAGCAGCGCGAGCCCGGTCTTGCCGACTTGCACGCGCTCGTACTTGTTGTCGTACTCCTCGCGCCCCCACGAGCCGTCGCGGTTCTGCGTCGAGGCCAGGTAGGCGAGGCCACGCTGCACCGCTCGTTCGGATTCGGCCGTGCCGCCGAACTCCTCGAGCGCGAGCGCCTTTCCGGCTTTCGTGCGCCGCGAATAGACGCCTTCGAGCGTCGTCGACGGCGTACGGCGAACGTTGGATCGGCCGCGCGTCGGTGCGAGGTCGGGAACCACCGAACGGGCGACGGTCGCGCTCGCGATCGACGCGGCGGCGCCCCGTGTCGCTTCGAACGTGCTGCGTCGGGCAGGCTCCGTCGAGCGTCGGCGCAGCGGCTCCAGCTTCGCGACGGCGCTGATCGGAGACGTGCGTTCGGGCTCTCGACGGTCGGCGCGACGCTCGGCGTCGGTTCGACGGGTGCGGTCGGCATCGGCGACCGTCGGAGTCTCGAGCGCGGGGGCGTCGAGTCGCGACGCGGTGGGGCGCTTGGCCAATCGCCGCGACGCCGCCAATGCCGGTCGCGAGGTGGCACGTTCGGGCATGCCGACGCGCCCATCGAGAGCCGGAAGCTCGGCCCGCGCGACGCGGGTGGCTCCGGGCTCGCTCGGCGTACGAGACGTGCGGTCGCGCGCGACACCGCGCGACGCCTCCAACGGCCGCGTGGAGCGCTCGGTGACGATCGCTCGTGAGGCGGCGATCGCGGGCTCGCGCCGCGCCTCTTCGGGAGCTTCGTTCGCCGCGGCTTCGGGCGTACCGACGGCGAGGCTGCGGCGCGCCGGCCCCGCGGGACGCGAGCGCGGCAACTCGATCGCTCGCGCCGATCGGTGGGCAGCCGGCGACCGTCCCGTCGTATCGGCCGCCGCGAGAGTCGGACGCGCGGTCGAGGTCGGTGCGGCTTCGTTCTCGGCCGCGTCGGTCGCGCGCAAGCTTTCGCGCAACGCCTCGCTCGTCGTGCGCGCGCTCGCGGGCGTCGGACCGGTGGCGCGACGCGCGACCGAAACACCGTCGGGGACTGCGACGGCGCGCTCGGGATCGGCTTCGGCGATTCGCGCCGAGGGGGTTTCCGTCTCGAGCGGCGCGACGCGTTCGACGCTTTCGCGCGGCCGCTCGCTACGGAGCGGGAGCGGACGCGTGCTGAGGTCACGTCGCGGGGCACGACCGGCCGCGGCCGTCGCGCGCGGGAGTTCGAACGTCGCGGCGCGAGCCTCGCCCGAATCCGCTTGCGCGAGCGCGCGTTCGAGGCGTTCGCCCGTCGCTTCCGTCTCGCGGCGTTCGCTCTCGACCGTCGATTCGACGAACGTC
Source organism: bacterium (assembly GCA_030433195.1). GTDB lineage: Bacteria > Planctomycetota > JACOTG01 > JACOTG01 > JAUIME01 > JAUIME01. The sequence goes on along the minus strand of JAUIME010000652.1, from coordinate 532 downwards.
CGACTCGGATCCGCCTGGCCCGACCGCTCGGCGCGCTCCACTTCGAGCGAGCGCTCGATGCGTTTGGACAGGGGCCGTGCCGCTTCGGCGAGTGCCGCGACACGGGACGTGTCCACTTCGACGGGACGCTCGTCGAGTTCGCCGCGCCATCCCTGCGCGAGCGCTTCCTCACGCGGGACTTCGACGTCGAAACGCTCCCCTGGATCGTCGTCCGACTCGGCTCGTGCGAGCGCGTCGACCGCGCCCGACCGCACTCGATTCGCCTCTTCCGGCGGGCGCCGGTCGTCGGCGGACGACAAGAAGTGGATCTTGTGTGTCGAGTCGACCTTCGACGGCTCTTCGAGAACGCCTTCGAGCTCGACCGTCCGGAACCACAGCATCATCAACAGGTGGACGAGAATCGAGATGAGGATGCACTTCACCACCACGTCGAGCTTCGACCAGCGGTTCGCGAGGAACGCGGCGAGCGCGAGCAACAGCAGCAGGATGATGAGGCCTTCCGCGAACACGTCGAGCCACGATCGTTCGCCGG
>JAUIME010000651.1 GCA_030433195.1 bacterium | reverse complement strand
GACGCGTCCTTTCAGGCGTTGGGGCCGATCGGTGTCCAAATAGCTTTGCACGGCCTGCACGACCGGCTCCCCGATCGGGACCACCCGCTCTTTGCTGCCTTTACCCATCACGCGGACCCACGCGGCGTCGAGATGAACGGCAGGTTTTCCGTGGTCGCGCCGATGATTCCGATCTTCTCGCCACGCTCGTTGACGATCACACTCTTGGCGATACGACCGCGCCACTGGAGGCGGCGCAGCTCCGGCTCGTTGCGAAACTTCAGGTTCGCGCTGATGAACGGCGTGCGATCGAACGGTTCGAAGCCCTTGATGAACTCCGCGGTGACGTCCGGGTTGAAGTCGAACTCGTGGTTCCCGAACGTGATCGCGTCGTAACCGATGAGCGCGAGACCGATCGAATCGTAGTACGGGAAGCCGTTCTCGAGGCTCGCGTTCCATTCCGGACCGGCGAGAAAGTTGTCGCCCGACGAGAGCGTCACGACACCCGAGCGTCCGTGACGACCGCGGCGTGAACGCGCTTCGTCGCGCAAGTCGTCGACGACGGTCGCGAAACGAGCGATGCCTCCGAAGTCCTCGAGGCCGGCACCCGCGTCGATGAGCTGCGATTCGCCGTCGTTGTTGTGCAGCACCGTCAATCGGAAATTGCCGCGGCGTCCGTTGCCGCCGTGGCCATCCGCCACCGCCGTTTGGATGTACAGCACAGAAACCAGGGCGAAGAGAAGCCCCGCGAAGATCGCGCGCCGCCAATGCGTATTCATGAATCCAACCCTCCTGGCATGCCGACGGCGCAGGCCGTCGCGCAACGGAGCATCGGCACGGGCAGAGACGAGCGACGTCGCTCGTGAACCTCCCTCCCATCCGGCTTGCCCCTGGACGCCATGGAGATACCTGTGGCGTGCGAGCGAAGGGATATGCTTCGGTGAGCTTTCCTGTAGAAGTCGACGTGGTCGCGGTTAGCAGCCCGTTGAAAAGTGGGCGCGAGTTCAGGCTCGCCCGAGATTGCGCAGGATCTCGTGGTAGCGCTTCGTCGCCGCGGCGCTCGGCGCGCCCTTCTTGCAGAGCTCGAGCTTCGCGAGCCGGCGGTTCGGGTTCTCGACGACGACGCGGCCATCGTCGAGCTTCGACTCGAGGAGCTCGAGGGCCTCGAGAAAGCGCTCGTCTTCGCGTGCAGCGTCGTAATGCGAAAGCACGTAGACCCAGAAGAACAAGTTGTAGCGCAAGAACGGGAACTCGACCTGCAGGAAGCGCGATCCGATGCCGAAGTGGCACGGCCCTGTCGGGCGCCGTACACGCCAATGGTCGAGCAACGTCGTCACGGCTCCGTCGAGTCGATCGTCGGCATTGGCGTGCTTCGTGGAGCGAAACGCGTCGAGCGCCGCGAGCGTGACGCCGGGATTCGAGGTGTCGGTCTCTTTCGACTTGCCGAGCTTGCACGTCGCGCAGCGCCAACCGCCATCGTCGTGGATCGCACCGAGCAGGTACTCGAAAGTCACACCCATTCGGCGGTCCCGAGCGTGACCGAGCCACGCGAGTGCGCGGGCCGCGTTCGCGGTGTGGCACGGGTAGATCGCACCCTTGGGCGCCGGCCGAAAGCGCCCGTCGTCGCGCTGGGCCGCGAACAGCGTGTCGGCGATCCCCTTCATGACGGGATCGCTGCGCTTCACACCGATCTCGGTCAGCAACAGCGCACCGTCGAAGGTCGAGAACGGACTGCCCTTGCCCCACCGGCCATCGGCGGTCGCGAAGAAATCCGCGTCGTGCTGATGGCGTTTGTCGAGGATCATCGCCAGATCCTCGGCGTAGCGTTTCGGTACGGGCATTTCGGACAGCCTCCATCGGTCCGTCGAGAGTTCTGCGCGCGATCGTAGCGGTGGGCCGGCGCGGGGTCAACGTCCCGGGTTCGACCCACACGGCGGCTACGATCGAGCAAAGTTGTCGCGATCGACCTCAAGTTCCGTCGATCAAAAACCGATGACGGGCCCCGCTAACGGACAAGGGATCCTGCCCCGGCTCCCTCTCTGCGCATCGCGCTACCTGAAACCCGATCGGAGGCCGCTGCATGCTCGAAAGTAAACCCGCTATCGTCGTCGTCGTACTTCTGTTTCTGTCCACGACGCTTGCATCCACGACCGAGGCGCAGATCGAATTCGACGCGCCGCGCGCAGCTTGGATCGGCCTCGAGACGCGACAGGTCGAAGTCGGCGACTTTGACGAAGACGGATTCCCCGATCTGGTCGGTGTCTGCGCCGACGGAGTCCGTCTCTCTCGTGCACGGGACGGGCTTCGGTTCCGGGCGCCGCGCGAAATCGAAAGTCCGGCAAGCGGGGCCAAGATCGAGATCGGCGACCTCGACCACGACGGGCACCTCGACATCGTCATCGAAACCGCGACGTCAATCGTCCTTCGCTTCGGTGACGGGACCGGTCGCTTTCCGCGGCGCTCCGTGATCGAAGTCAGCGGATCCGACCCGTGGTGGGAGTTCGACTCGTTCGAGCTCGTCGATGTCGACGGGAACGGCAACCTCGACATCGTTCGCCTCTTCGAGTCGACGATGTTCACGTTTCCAGGCGATGGAGCGGGGAGCTTCGCGGCACCGGTCGCGACCGACATCGGCGTACGCGCCTACGGCGTCATCGCGAACGACTTCGACGGGAACGGCCTCACCGACGTCGCGACGATCACGCAGCGCGGCATCCTCGTGATGCTCGCCAATCGTGAAGGCGCTTTCGTCGAGAGCGAGCGCTTCGGTGATCGAAGCATTCTGCACTTCGCTACCGGGGATTGGAACGGCGACGGCAAGGCGGACATCGCGTTCACGACGGAGCGCACGCTCGAGCTTCGACTGGGTGATGGTCATGGCGGGTTTCCCACGCATCGTTCGGTGGATCTCGGCGGCCAGGCATGGACGCAGTCGCTTTCATGCCTGCCCGCGAGCGACGGGTTCCCCGACACGGTGCTCGTTGTTGTCGGCGAGGTCCCGTTCGACTTCCATCTGGCTCGTTACGCCTTAACCGATCCGCGTCAGCTCGAGCGCATCGAAGCGGTTCCACTCGAAGACGGACTCTTCGAAACGCGATTCGCGGATCTCGACCTCGACGGTGACCTCGACTGGGTTGCGGCCGGCAACTCGTCGATCCTCACGATCCTTCATCGGGAAGACGGCGCGGTCACGCACGAACCTCCCCGTCGGATCGAGACGGGACTCGGCTCCGGCTCGCCTGTCTCGGCGTTCGACTTCGATGACGATGGCGACATCGACCTCTTGACCGAGACCGGTCACGCGTTCCGCAACGATGGCCCGCTGGGCTTCACCGAAACCGATTTTCTCGCGTCGCGCTTCCCGCTCGGTATCGACGGACTTCTCGTCGCCGACCTCACGGCGGACGGACGCGACGAC
>JAUIME010000650.1 GCA_030433195.1 bacterium | reverse complement strand
GTGGTGCTCGACATCAACAAGGAGAAGCAAGAGATCTCCTTGGGCATGAAGCAGACCGAGAAGAACCCGTGGGAAGAAGTCGAAGAGAAGTATCCGCCGGAGACGGTCATCGAAGGCAAGGTGCGCAACCTCACGAACTACGGTGCCTTCATCGAGATCGAAGAGGGCATCGACGGCTTGCTGCACGTGTCCGACATCTCGTGGACGAAGAAGGTCAATCACCCGTCCGAAACGCTCAAGAAGGGCGACGTCGTGCGCGCGGTGGTGCTTTCGGTCGATCCGGGCAAGAAGCGCGTTGCGCTCGGCATGAAGCAGCTCGACGAGGATCCGTGGCGAACGGACATTCCGAAGCGCTACCTCGTCGGTTCGGAAGTCTCGGGCAAGATCACGAAGCTCACCAACTTCGGTGCCTTCGTCGAGCTCGAAGACAACCTCGAAGGGTTGCTGCACATCTCGGAGCTCAGCGACAAGAAGTTGAAGAGCCCCGAAGAAGTCGTCTCGGTCGATCAGGAGATCACGTGCCGCATCATTCGCGTCGATCCCGAAGAGCGTAAGATCGGCCTGAGCTTGATCCGCGTCGACTCGGAAGGCGCTCCTGCCGCCGAAGCGGAAGAGTCGTCGGCGGACGGCGATTCGCCGGCCGAGGCCGAAGCGTCGACCGAAGCCGAAGCGTCGACCGAAGCCGAAGCGTCGACCGAAGCCGAAGCGTCGACCGAAGCCGAAGCGTCGACCGAAGCCGAAGCGTCGACCGAAGCCGAAGCGTCCGCTGCCGAAGAAGCTCCGGCCGAGGGCGGCGACGAGGCCGCCTCGGACGAAGAGGAGAAGAAGGACTGAGTTCGAGCGCAGCGTAGCGACGACGAGGCGTTCGCCCGAACGTCACCGTCGTCGTCATCTCAGTGAAGACGTTCGACCGGCGCGGGTCCCGAAAGGGGTCCGCGCCGTTTTCGAATCGCGAGCGCGCGGGATTCACTGCGCGCGGGCGAATCGTCCGGTCCACCGGCAACCGAACGGAGGCGACGAGCATGGAACGCGCCAACAGGGAACGAGCCGTGGTTCGAATCGGTTTCTGTGCAGCCGCGCTGTGGATCACGAGTCTTGCGCTCTCAGGTTGTGCGGGAACCCAGGAAGGCGGCGACGGGCCGATCGTCGTCGGGAACGTCGGCGAGGGGAACCGCGGGTTCGAGCACGATGCGGAGCGCGAGGAGCGTTTTCGCTCGCGCCTCGAAGAGGCTCGAACGGCCGGCGACGAGGGGCGCTTTCGCGACGCGCTCGCGATTCTCGAGGAATCCCTCGCCGATCATCCACCCACGCGGATTCGCAGTGACATGGTCTCGCTCCGGCGTGACCTCAAGCAGGCGATGTTCGGTGAGGGGGTCGTCACCGCTCGGAGTCGGATCGAAGACACCTCCCATACGCTCGGAGACGAGATTCGGATCGTCATCGAGGTCGTGAACCTCGGTGACACGACTCTCGCGATTCCCGTGGCCCACGTGACGTCGTCGAATCGAGTCGTGAGCGGCGAGTCGCGCTCGACCCTCGTTCTTCGGATCGTGTGCGAGGAGTGGGATCGGCAGGGCTCGACCGTGTCACACGAACGCTCGATCATGGTGCCGCTCGAGGACGACATCGTCTTGGCGCCGGGAGCGAGCTTCGAGAAGCACTTGAGCCTCGAGACCGAAGACGAGTTCTTCCGGCCCGAACTCGTCGTCTTTCGGCGCGTTTCGGTGTCCGGGAAGCTACAACCGGTCGAGGTTTCGGCGGGGCCCGACGTCTGGTTCGAGCCCATCCCCATCTCGGTGTCGTCCACCGAAGTGCTGCCGAAGGGGATCGACCGCGTGCGAGAGGATCTCGAGGGAACGCTGGAGCGGGCGCTCGAGCTGAGCCGACAAACTCCCCAGGCGCTGAATCACGTGTTCTTCAGCGGCGTCCTGCTATTCCGTGAGGATCCCGAGCTCGCCGGGAAGTATCTCGTGAAGGCGCTCGGCGCGGACGACCCGGGGATCCGCACCACGGCGCTGGCGTCGCTGCGGTTGGCGACCGGGCGAGCCGATCTCCGCAAGGCCGACGATTGGGAGCGGTGGCTCCAGGGATTGTGATCCACGCTGAAGGTCCGCCGGCGTTCCCGTGGTGGCCCACGAGGCCGGTTCGAGTTCGGCTCGAGGCCGGTCCAGCGCAACGCGGAGTCGCGTCGTGGCGTGGCGGCGGGTTCCGTGTATAATCATTACCTCTAGGGATTTGGCAGCGTTTCGAGGGTCGTATGCAGCGCGAGAACCGAGCCGCCGCAGGAGTCTTGCTGATCGTCGCGTTCGCGACCGCGGGAGCCCCGTGCGTCCGAGCGGCCGACGTCGCCGACCCACCGCGGCGAGGGGCGGAAGCCGAGCTCGAAAGCCCGTTCCTCTGGGCTCGCACCTCGGCGCGGGCTCGCCTCGCGGCACAGCAAGATCCCGAGACCTGCGTCGCGTTGCTGGCGCGTCCTGACCATCGAGTCCGAGAGGCTGCTTTGGCGGGGCTTTCCGCTTGGCTCGTCGAGTCGCGAGACGACGCCGACGAGCGGGGCACCTCGCCCGACGCCACCCCGAACGAGGCCGTGCGCGAGGATCCCGCCGAGGCGGCCCGAGCCGCCGATCGCGCTCGACTGCTCGCCGAGGCTCTCCGCGCGGTGGACCGCGAGCCGGATCTCGCGACACGACAGGCGATGGCGCGGCACCTCGCCCGGCTCCAACGCGAGGTGCTCGACCGTGCGACCGAGTTCGGTCCCGAGCTGCGATCCCTCATGCTCGACGCGCTCGTACGTGCCGAGCTCGAGGACTTGCTCGACCGGATCACGTCGTTGCGGGGCAGTATCAAGGGCTTCTTCCGCGATCCGTTCGACGAGCTGCTGGCGTACGATCCGCAGGTTCCCGAGATTCTGCTCGCGATCGCTGCCGACCCGGCGTTGAGTGAGTCGCTTCGGGGGCTCGCGGTCCGAGCTCTCGGGGAAACCGACGATCGCGGTTGGATCGACGCGCTCCGTCCGATCCTCGAACGTCAGCGGCGAATCGTCGACGAGCGTGAGTCGGTGGAGGCGTTCCCGTTCGGGCTCGATGGGCAGCTCTATCGAGCGTTGCGATACGTATTGTATCGACTGGGTGACACGCAGCCGTTCTTCTCGCGCATCACGGATCTCAAGCTGCGCGGCTTGCGCGCGCTGCAGACCCGTCGCAAGCAGTTCTATTACTTCGAGTACCAGTGGGAAGTCGCCTACGAGTGGCACCAGGTGAAGGACTACGAGATGGCGACGAAGCGCTATCTCGATCTCATCCGGCAACTCGAGGCATATGAACTCACGATTCCCTCGATTACGCGTATTTCGTACTACAACCTGGCTTGCATCGCTTCGATCGAGGGCGATCTCGACGC
>JAUIME010000649.1 GCA_030433195.1 bacterium | reverse complement strand
CCTGCAGCCACTCGGCTTCGTGCTGTTCGCGATCTCGATGTTCGCGGTCGCGTCGTGGCGACCGTTCGACGTCGCACGCTCGGGTGACGAGCTCGTCACCGGCTACGCGACCGAGCACGACGGCGTGAAGCTCGCGCTGTTCGGGTGCGCCGAGTCGGTGCTGCTGCTCACGCAAGCGCTGCTCGCGACGATGCTCTTCCTCGGCGGCTGGCACTTCCCGGGCCTCGAGCTCATCCCCTGGCCCGAATCGCTCGTCGGCGGCCTCGCCGCGGCGGCCGTGCAGGTGACGGTGCTCGCACTCAAGACGGCTGCCGTCGTCTTCTTCTTCCAGTGGGTGCGCTGGTCACTGCCGCGCTTCCGCCACGACCAGATGCTGCGCCTCGGTTGGAAGTGGCTCGTGCCGCTCGTCCTGCTGAACCTCGTTGCGACGGGCGCGGTGTTGTCGCTCGTCACGAAGCTCTCGTGATCTGAACGCAGCGCTCGATCGAAAGGGTTTTCCCCGATGGCCGCATCCGACCCGAAGCCGACGAACGAATCGAAGCCCGTCCCCGAAGGCCGCGGCACGGGCCAAGGCAGCGCTCGCACGGTCGACGCCCCGTTCGAGCTCTCCGATCGACTGTTCGTGTCGGCGATCCTCGGGGGATTGCGCACGTCGATGAAGCGGCTGCGCGGCTGATCGACGTCGGCCGGTCGCGTCGTAGCGAGCGACTCACGTGTCGACGACGGGCTCCTGCGCGTCGTTCCCAACGAACGGTACGGTGATCCCGAGCCATCTGCCGCTGATCGCTTCGAACGCGACGTCCCATTCGAGCGGCGTCGCACGCGGATCCTCGAGCCCGAAGCCCGCCAGCTTCACTTCGTCCCACAACGGTTCGACAAGCGGTCGCTCGTACCACTCGCGAAACACTCCCTCGAGCCCGGGCCGCGCCATCTCGACGATCGCGTCGAAACGCGGAACGAGCGACTCGAAGAAGGCGCGCGACTCGGCCAAGGGACCGTCCTTCCCGCCCGGAAGCCCGATCGACACCACCGTCCCGGTCGGCGGGAACAACCACTCGGCCTCCCAGTACGACCGCGATGGATTGCGTGGCACGTCCATGTACAGCAAGCGCCCGAACGTCGGATCGTCCATCGACGGCGGTCGGAAACGCGAGAACAACGAATCGAGAACTCCCATCGTTCACTCCTCGGCGGCGCGCCGCGGAACGGGCTTGCCATTCAACGCATACGTGCAGCATCGGCAAGGCGGGTCCAAGTCCCCCGGCCCGAAGTCGGGCGCGACGCGCTGCAACGTCCCGTCGTCATCGACGAAGAGCCCGCTGTAGTACGTGGACTCGCCGACGCGCACGACATCGCGCCGTTGCTCCACGCTTCGTGCGACGATCCAGAAAATCGGATCGGTCCGATCGAGCCGAGCCGACGCTTCGCGAAACACGTCGTCCCACGCCTCCCCTGCCTTCGACAACAGGAACCGAAAGAGCGGCGTGTAATCGAGACCGCGCCGGTGCTTCCCGTGCATCGAACCGCGATCCTCGTCGGCACGCTTCGTGTTGCGAACATGCCGATAGTCGCCCCCGCTCCGGTGCCGCACCCCCCGCGCCTTCGTATTCACCTTCCGATACAACGGCTCTTTCTTCGACATGTCGCGACGCATGATTCTCCTACTCGTCCATCGAAGCGGCCGCGACAAAGACCGCCTTCTCACAAGTGAACGACATCGTACCGTTACTACCGAAATCCCACCGAACGGACCAGCGCCGGTCTTCTCTCACGAATTCGACTTCCCAAGCGAGCACCGGCCCACCCTGATTCGCGCGGTACGTGATCGCGAGCTCGAGCTCGGCGGCCCACGTACACTTGATCACCCCGCGGCGACCGGCCCCGTGAACGACGTCGAGCCACAGATCCTTTCCATCGTTCCGCCACAGATGACCCATCAGTTGGCTATCGCACCACCCCATGCCCGACGCGTCCTCCCCGACGTCGCGCTCGGTATCCCATGGTGCGGCCTCGAGAACGACCACGAGAGCGTCACTCGGTTCGTCCAAAGGCGCCTCTTGGCTGAACTGCACGTGCGAGTTCTCCTCCCCGGTCGCGGCCAGTGCGGCCATCTGATCGGCCAAGTAACGCAATCCGTCCCGATTCGCAAGAAGCCGCGACTCGGAAATGCCGCGCTCGAACCGAATGTACATGCGCATCGCGTCGTCGGTCATCTTGTCACTCCGGCATCGGCGAGATCACTGACGTGAATCCATCCCGTGCAGACTCGGGGAGCTCGTCGACGTCGTGGTAGCCGAACATCTCGATCGCGGCGCCGTGCTCCTCGTGCAGGCGGCGCAAGATCGCGAGGCTTTGGCGGCGTGCTGCGTCGTCTTCGGCGCGCAGGGTCGCGAGCGCGCTGACGGGATGATCGTCGGTCGAGAGTTCGACGCGCAGGTAGTAGGCGTCGCCCACGTGGAGGAGCCATCGGTCGCCGTCGCGAACGGCGACTCCGCAGTGGCCGAGCGTGTGCCCGAACAACGGGACGAGCGCCACTTCGGCGTCGACCGCGAGCGTCAACGGACGGCACTCGATGTCGAACCAGCGCTTGCTCGACGGCTCGTGACTCACCCAACGGGGCTCGTGCGTAAACTGCAACGACGAATACCGTTGAGTGCCGGACTTCGACGCCGCCAGCTCCTCCGCGGCAACATGCACGTTGGCGTCGGGGAAATCGGACAGCCCGCCGGCATGATCCGGGTCCGCGTGGGTCAGGACGATGTCGCGCACGTCCGTCGCTTCGAACCCGAGCCGCTCGATCTGGCGCCTCGCGGTCAGGTGCTCGTGAAACTGGAATCCCGCCGCATCGATCGCCGGGCGGCCGATCCGTTCGTCCGGCCGCGCGACGTCCTCGAGCCCGATCCCCGCATCGACGAGCGCGAGGCGCCCCGCGTCCTCGAGAAGCAAGCAGTGGCACGATGCCTGCGGCCCGGGAGGAGCGTGCAGGATTCCGCAGTTGAGATGACGGACCTTCATACGACACCTCCAACCGTCGCAGGATAGAAGCCCGCGCGACGCGGCTCAACGTCAGCGATCGTCGGGGCGCGGATCCTCGATGAATGCCACCACGACGTCTTGAAACTTCATCGGCTCTTCGAGCTGCAGCGCGTGGGCACTCTCGACGAACTCGACGTGTTCGCCGTGTGGCAGTTTGTCCGCCGCGGTCGCGCCGAGCGCCGGTCCCATGACGGTCGAGTGTCGACCGGACAGAACGAGCGTCGGCACCTCGATCTCGGGGAGCGCGTCGTTCATCATGTCGTCGTCTTCGTCGTCCTCTTCCTCGCCCTCGGTTTCATCTTCGGACGGCTCGAACGCGGGGGCCGCGTCGCGGAAGAAGCGGTAGGTCGCTTCGACGAGGGGAC